>NZ_JAGWCZ010000010.1:0-134381 GCF_020657855.1 Clostridioides sp. ZZV14-6153
CACTTATCACTTATCACTTATCACTTATCACTTATCACTTATCACTTATCACTTATCACTTATCACTTATCACTTATCACTTATGTAAAGTTTAACATGCTAAAATAAAGATAGCAGTTTGATATAGAAATCAAATTGCTATCTTTATTTTAGCACTATCTTCAATATTTTATTTAATGATACTAGTTTGTATATTGTTTACACTGCACTTCAATAATTTTATCTTATTTTTCCTCTTCTTTAGGAGGTGCAATTATCAATCCTATAGAATGTATTTTACGCCCTTCTCTTGATGGGTTATTTTTTAAAGGTTCTAGTATATCAGCAATCTTTCTAGTTACTTCAGTTATTTCTTCTAGATTAGCATATACTGGAAAGACAGAAAAACCAGAACCATCTTTTAAAATATCTTTTTCTTCTCTTTTAGCGTAATCATAAAACTCCTTCATAAATACCATCATATATTGAGTAAACAGCTGTACATATGCTTCTGCTGAGTTTTCATTTATCATTTTTTTTGCATCATCATCAATATCTGACTTAACAGCATATACTTTTTCAACAGTTCCTCTTATTTTATTTTCTTCAATTACCTTTATAATATTATCCTTTAACATTTTATCAAGATAACGATAAAGTGTGGCTTGTGATATATCCTTAAACTTCTCTCCTAATTGCTTTGCTGTAGTTTGCTTATTTGAATAAATCTCAAGTAACAACCTGCACTTAACTGGATTTATAAAGCAATCCATAAGTTTTTCATTCATATTATACTACCTCCCCATTATTATCATTAAGATAATATTATCATGTTGATAATGTTTAATCAAGTCTATTAGAAATTTTATACAAACAAATAATACTCAAAAAATAAAAAAAGCCCTTGAATTATTTACATAATTCAAAGACTTTATATCTCATGATTTAATACTAAGCTAATTTTGCTTTAGCAACTTCTGCTAATTTAGCAAATCCATCTGGATCTTGTATAGCCATTTCAGATAACATTTTTCTGTTAACTTCAACACCAGATAATTTTAATCCATTCATTAATCTTGAATAAGATATTCCATTCATTCTAGCTGCTGCATTTATTCTTTGTATCCAAAGTTTTCTGAAGTCTCTTTTCTTTAACTTTCTTCCTATATAAGCATTTTTTAATGCCTTCATTACGAATGTATTTGCTGGTCTATATAATTTGCTTCTAGCTCCTCTGAATCCTTTTGCAAGTTTTAATATTTTTTTATGCTTCTTACGAGCGTTCATAGCTTTTTTAACTCTTGCCATCGTTATGACCTCCTTTTATATCCCTCTTCTATAGTTATTATTTATAATCCGTATCCTATCCTAGTATGGTAATAATTGTGCTATTCTCTTAGCATCTCCATCACTTACTAGAGTTGATTTTCTTAAGTTCATCTTAGTTTTTGCAGATTTTTTAGTTAATATATGTTTTTTATAAGCTTTAGCTCTCTTTAACTTTCCTGTTCCTGTTTTCTTTAATCTCTTTGCTGCACCTCTATGAGTTTTCATTTTAGGCATGACAAATTCCTCCTCTCAGTTAATCATCTATTTTTTTGGATCTATAATTACAACCATATTATTACCCTCAAATGCAGGGGCTTTTGTTGGTTCTCCAAACTCTTTTATTATATCTAAAAACTTTAACATAACTTCTCTTCCTATATCCTTATGTCCTAGTTCTCTACCTCTAAATCTAAGTTCGACTTTGACTTTATCCCCTTTTTTAAGGAATTTTATAGCATTATTAGCTTTCGTATTTAAATCATTTTGTTCAATACCTGGTCTAAGTCTTACTTCTTTTACAACTATAGTCTTTTGTTTTTTCTTAGCTTCTTTGTCTTTTCTCGCTTGCTCATATCTAAACTTTCCATAATCCATTATCTTACACACTGGTGGATTTGCATTTGGCGAGATTTGAACTAAATCTAAGTTTTTACTAGTAGCCATTGCTTGAGCTTCTTTAGTAGGCATTACTCCAAGTTGTTCACCTGTAGGTGAAAGGACTCTTATTTCCTTGTCTTTTATTTGTTCATTGATTGCTAATTCTTTGCTAATTGTAGGACACCTCCAAATTTTTTATAAATAAAATAAAAAGCGGATGACATAATCATCCGCAATATAAGTTACCAAATTTAAACAAGCTTAAATTACTACTAAGCTTTAACTTATATTTACCTTACTAACCCTCGGCGTAAGGTGAGAAGCGGACTTCTTCTTTGTTTTATTCTTACCCTATCTACTATATCATTTTATCAAATTTTTTGCAACTATTTTTTTAAGTTTAATAAATTTTTACTAACTTAACTGCCTTTTTATTTAAAATTGCACATATTTGTTATAAACTACATATTATTTGTATTTAATTTCTTCTTCCTAATACTTATTATATGCTCGTACCATTTATTTTGCCCTCATTTTCCAAAATTTAATTTAAAAAATTCAAACTTCAACTTTAAAATCTTTTATTACCCTATCACTCTATATAATAAATACTTAAAAACACTTCTTTAGCCAATTTTATACTGAATACTTTACTTTACATCCTTTAATATCCATATTATAGATTTTTCATCATTTCAATTTTATCTTGATTTGTCATATTTTTTTAGTATATAAAGGTAATTTGCACATATTCATAAATGACTTTTTCCAGTTAAATTTATGAATTTATTTTTATTTAGATTACATGTATATTTTTTCCATAAAAAATAAATAATAAAATATAGTAAATATGGAAAATATAAAATTGATTAACAATAATTAATTACCTGAGGTGTGAATATGAAAATGCTAAACAACTTTTTTAAAAAAATTAACAATCCAGTTCCTGTCTTTGCACAGACAAAAATGGAAAGAGAAAATCAAACAGATGATTCGCTTTCTACAAAACCAAAAACTACATTTAGAGATGTAGCTGGATTAGACGAAGTAAAAGAAGAACTATTTGAAATAGTTGATTTTATGAAGTCTCCACAAAAATATCAAAAAATGGGTGCAAAAATACCTAAAGGCGTATTATTTTATGGTCCTCCAGGGACAGGAAAAACATTACTTGCATCTGCTGTAGCTGGTGAAACAAACTCATCATTTTTCAATGTTACAGGTTCTGAGTTCGTTGAAAAATATGTAGGTGTAGGAGCAAAAAGAGTAAGAACTCTATTTGAAAAAGCTAGAAAAGAAGCTCCAAGTATAATATTTATAGATGAAATAGATGCTGTAGGAGCAAAAAGACATCTTGAAAGCAACAATGAAAAAGACCAAACGTTAAACCAACTTTTAGTTGAAATGGATGGATTTAATAAAGACTCCAATGTATTAATAATAGGTGCTACCAATAGACTTGACTTATTAGATGAAGCTTTACTTAGACCAGGAAGATTTGACAGACACATTCATATAGGTGCACCAAATTATCACACTAGATTTGAAATTCTAAAGGTACATACAGATGACAAGCCTATAGACAAATCTGTAAATCTAGAACTTTTAGCTAAAAAAACTCACGGTTTCAACGGAGCCCATCTTTCAAATATAGCAAATGAAGCAGCTATATTTGCAGTTAGAGATGACAGTGAATATATTACAGCAGAACACTTCGACAAAGCACTTGAAAGAGTTATTGCAGGATTAGAATCCAAAAACTCTTCATTAGTTGAAAAAGAGAAAAAGATAGTAGCTTATCATGAAGCTGGACATGCTCTTGTAAGTGATATAGTTGGAATTTGTCCTATACAAAAAATATCTATAATACCTAGAGGACAAGCATTAGGTTATGTTCTTCAATTACCTGATGAAGATAGATATATTTATACTAGAGATGAATTGGTTGGAAAAATAAAAATATTACTTGCTGGGAAAGCATCAGAAGAACTAATATTTAATCATAAATCTACAGGAGCAAAGGATGACTTAAAGAAAGTCACTGAGATAGCTAACCAAATGGTTTGTGAGTATGGTATGAGTAACTTAGGATTTATGACTATTGATGGAAATGATAAGACTTTCTTATGTGATAAAGTTCAAAAGGAAGCTAATCGTATAGTTGAAAGTTGTTATAAAGAAACTTTAGAGATGTTAAAGGATAACCTTGAAGATTTACATTCTGTTTCTAAATTCCTATTTGAAAAAGAAACTATGACTCATGAAGAATTAAAAGATTTGATAGGAAAAGAAGCTGTAAATTAGTTTGATAATATTTTAAATAATTTCTACATCAAAATTAATAATTATTTTAAAAAGAATTTAAATATTTTGAGATGATAGGTATTGAGGCTGTAGGTAGATTTGTGTAGAAACAAATTTACTTACAACCTCTTTATTATTTTTTTGTTTATTATCTTTCATTCTGTTATTAAATATTGACTCTACTAACCTTATTGATTTAAATTTACTTTCTATTTTTTTGTTTTTGATATCTTTTTAAATAAACAATACATTTTTCTCATAAAAGCTAGCAAATTTTTTTGAGTATTCGTCACAAAAATTTTACCTTACTGTAATTATCTTCCTGTAAACATACGGTTAACATTACTATGATATTGTTTTGTATATAAATACCAATAGACTAATATATAAGACACTAATGAAAAGTAAATTTTAAATGTTAAACACATAAATAATACATATGAGAAGGGGAACATATCATGAATAAAAAATTAAATGCAAAAATTATATCTACAGGAATGGTTATGACTACACTTGTTACAGGAGTTGCTCAGGCACAAGAAACTGCTCAAGGTAATACCAATATAGAAAAATCTGAAAAAACAGCACAACCTAAAAGTAGAAAAGAAATTAAAACTAGTAGTACTACATATAGTCAACTAGCTGATTTTCTTTTACAATCAGCTAAATCATATAATTCTAATATAGATAAAAAGAAAAT
This sequence comes from Clostridioides sp. ZZV14-6153, assembly GCF_020657855.1. Classification (NCBI taxonomy): domain Bacteria; kingdom Bacillati; phylum Bacillota; class Clostridia; order Peptostreptococcales; family Peptostreptococcaceae; genus Clostridioides; species Clostridioides sp. ZZV14-6153. The sequence continues at coordinate 4,910 of NZ_JAGWCZ010000010.1, forward strand.
CATGTCTGGATACGAAAATAAAGAAAATCAAAAAGTTAATAGACTAGATGGTCTTATCATGATAAGTAGAGCTTTTGGAACTTTATCCGCTCCAAAAGGTCAAAATGAAAGAGTGGCAGAGAAAAATGTAAGTTTTACAGATATACCTGCTTCTGCTAAGTCTGATATAGACAACTTAATAAATGGTGGAGTTATGGTTAACACTAAAGACAAAAAACTTCATGGTAGTGATGTTATGACTGTAGGAGAAGTTGACACTATGGTTAGACGTATCTGGGCATTTAAAGGTAGTAATCCAAAAGATGATTTTTATAATTTTGTAAATAAAAAGGCTTTAGAGGAATCAAAACTTCCAAGTGACGAAACAGTATCTGGTGGTTATGTTGATATTGAAAATGAGAATACAAAAAAAATTAATGACATTATTAAAAAGATAGTAGAAGGAAATCATAAAAAAGGTAGTGAAGAACAAAAGATTAAAGATTTCTACCTTAATATACTAGACATGAAAAGCAGAAATGAACTTGGAAATAAACCAATAAAAAAATATCTTGATGCTATAGATAAAGCAAAGAATGTAAAAGAACTTAGTGATATTCAAAAAAAATCACTTGAAGAAATAGGAACTGGTGGTTCGGTTGGTCTTTTTTTAATGAAAGATAATGTAGATGAAGCAAAGTATGCTTTATATATAGGAACAATGGCTGATACACATTTATTTAGTTCATATTCAAATGATGAGACAATAGAAAATAGCAAAACATTTTTTAAAAAGCTGTTAATTTTAAGTGGAGAAAGTGAGGCACAAGCTAGTAAGCATGTTGATGAGTATATAAATTTTGTAAAAAAAGTATCTGGAGGTGAAGAAGGTGTTGACAAGAGGATGACTTTAAAAGAGATAGAAGAAAAAATGCCAAATTTAGAATTGTCTAAAACACTTACTGCTGCTGGCTATACTAATCTTCCTAAAGAAATCAAGGTAATGAATCCAAAAGATTTAGAACTATTTAATAAGGCATACACTAATAATAATTTAGAAGCTTTAAAAACTCTTTTTAAAATAAAACTGTCTGAAGAAAATGCACAATTTTTAGACCAAAAATATCTAAATGTTTGGACTGACAATGCTAATCCTGGTGCAGATGCTTCGCAAAGTAAAATAACTGAAAAAGATGCAGCAGCATTAACATCTGAAAAGTTCAGTTCATATATTGGAAAATTATTTGTAGAGAAATATTTTCCTGAAAAATCAAAAAAAGACGTTGAAGATATGGTTAAATCTTTTGTAGAATTATATAAAGAAAGAATTAAAAAACTTGACTGGATGAGTGAAACTACCAAAAAAGAAGCTATAAAAAAACTTGATAAAATGACATTTGTCGTTGGATATCCTGATAAATGGGAATCTGATGCAGAAAATGTAGACATTAAAAGTAAAGAAGATGGTGGAAATCATTTTGATAATATAACTGCTTTTAAACTTGCACGTCTAAAAAAAGATGCTGAAAATACAGGTAAAGTAATACCAAAAGATAGATTTGGACTAGCAACATTTACTGTAAATGCAGTGTATGGAATGTATGATAATGCAATGACTTTCCCTGCAGGTATTTTACAAGCACCTTTATATGACCCAAATGCATCAAGAGAGGAAAATCTAGGTGCAATAGGTGCAGTAATAGGACATGAAATTTCTCATGCATTTGACAACAATGGAGCCAAATATGATTCAAGTGGGAAAGAACATGATTGGTGGACTAAGGATGATTACAGAGAATTTCAGGAACGTTGTAATGATGTAGTTAATTTCTATGATGGATGGGAAATAGCTCCAGGTGTAAAAGCAAATGGTAAAATAAGTTTAGGTGAAAATATTGCAGATATAGGTGGTGTAGGAGCTGCCTTGGGAATTTTATCAAAAATGGAAAATCCAAATTATGATAAGTTCTTCAAGAGTTATGCAGAGTCATATATTAGATTATACACAAGAGAATATGCAAAGAATTCTACAGGAGATGAGCATAGTCCAAATACTTTAAGAGTAAATCGTGTCTTATCAAATTTCGAAGAATTCTATAAAACGTATAATATAACAAAGAATGATGGTATGTATGTAGCTCCTGAAGATAGAGTAAATTTATGGGATAATCTAGATACTAATGTAAAATCTAAAAAAATGACTGGAGATGACAGATTTGAAACAGCAGTAAAAGTATCTAAAGAAGGCTGGAAAACTTCAAATACTGTAATACTTGTAAATGGTACTGATAAGCACTTAGTAGACGGATTATCAGCTACACCACTTGCAAATACAAAAAATGCACCAATGCTACTTTCTAATGGAAGTAATGTAGATAAATCAACAATGGATGAAATTAAAAGATTAAAAGCATCTAATATAATAGTTGTAGGTGGAGAGGCTTCAATCTCTAATTCAGTCGTTAACCAACTAAAAGGTGTTAATAAATCTATGAATGTAAAAAGAATAGGTGGAAAATCAAGATATGAAACGTCTTTAAATATAGCTAAAGAAATGTCTGGTAATAACAATATTGATACAATATATGTAAGTGCTGGAGATGGAGAAGCTGATGCACTATCTATTTCATCAGTAGCAGGAAAAAATAACTCTCCTATAATACTTACACAAAAAGATGGATTAGATAAAGACGCATATGATTATATTAAATCTAAAAAAGTAAAAACTTCTTACTTTATAGGTGGGGAAACTAAAATCTCTCAGAAAGCTATAGAGCAAATTAATAATATAACTTCAAATGATGTCTCAAAAAACAGAATTGCTGGAAATGACAGACAAGAAACTAATGCTCGTGTTATTGAACGTTTCTATAAAGATAATAGCATAAATGGTGTGATATTAGCTAAGGAAAATAATCTGATTGATGCTTTATCAGTAGGCCCATTTGCATCAAAGGAAAATATGCCAGTTGTAATAGCCACAAATAGTTTAAATAAAGAACAAGAAAATATATTAGATAAAAAGAACTCAGAAAAGGTATATCAAGTAGGTGGTGGTATAAAATTATCTGTACTTAATAAATTAAGACTCTTATTAAACAAATAATATAATATAAATAAAAAAATATCCTATAAATATATATTTACTGAATTAATTACAAGTATTCAAGAAAGTATTCTCCATTTTGAATTTGAAGAATACTTTTCTTGTTTATACATTATTAGCATATCTTTAATATAATTTTATACTAAACTGTAGAATCTCTTTCAATCAATTCAGGCTTAAGCATTTCAACTACTGGCTCACAATCATCTTCCTCTAATAAAATTTTAAGTATATTAATCGTTTTTCCAATTAATAAGTCTAATGGTTGTCTAATCGTTGTTAAACTATAACTTTTCCATGAAGCCATCTGAATATCATCATATCCCATTACTGATAAATCCTCTGGTATCTTCAATTTATACTCAAATCTTGCAGCATCCATTACACCCATAGCTATCAAATCACTTGTGCAAAAAATTGCTGTTGGAGGACTTGATAATGCTAGCATTCTCTTTCCAGCTTCATATCCAGAATCATAATCATAATTTGCAGACTCTTCTTTAAGGTTGTGAATTCCGTTTTGTCTTAATTTAGAATAAAATCCAATTTTCTTTTCCATTTCCTCACTTGTCTCTCTTGTAAATTGAATGTATCCTATATTTTTATGTCCCCTATCAATTAGGTATTCAGCAGCCATTCCTCCACCTTCAATTGGGTCCACATAGACTGTACTTATTTTTATACCTGGTATAAAACGATTAAAAAGAATCACAGGAATATTATTTTCTTCACATGTCTCAGCCATTACCTTATTCATAGCTGAAGCTGTAATAATCACAGCTTCCACTTGAAACTGAATTACTCTTGAAATTATATTATCTATTCTTTCTTGTCTAGGAACCTTAAAAACAAGACACTGTTTACCTATTTCTTGAATCTTTTCCACAAATAAGTTAATAATTCTGTTGTAAAATGGACCTAGATTATCACCAACTATCAATCCTATAACATTTGTTTTGCCACTAATCATTCCTCTTGCAACTAAATTGGGAACATAACCAATTTCATCTGCTACACGGAAAATTTTTTCTCTTACTTCAGGTTTTACACCTTTTCCATTTGCACTACCAAATGCTCTTGAAACTGATGACTGCGATACTCCTGCTAGTTTTGCAACATCTTTTGAAGTAGCCGATTTATTATAATGAACTTTCTTTTGATTCATTTAGTATTTCTCCTTAAATATCTTGTATTTCTTTTTAGCATCTTTTACTTCTTCTTAAACATCTTACATTTCTTATTAAAATTGTATTAAAAATAAGATTATATATTGGACAACGAAAAAAACTAACACAATTAACTCTTGTTTCCCTAAAGAAAATGGCAATACAGATACTCCATCTACTTTATCTATTCCTTGCGAAATAAGTTCTTTTCTCATACCAAATACAGTATATTTTTTAATATCTTCTATATTATGATTATTCTTTAAAATGATACTAAAAATATATCCAAATATTAATGTTATTGTAGCACCTATTGCTGGATTCCACAACCAACTCACATTATATTTATTAGAAATAAAAAAGCCTAAAACTAATCCTATGATGAAACCAATAGAGACCCCTTTATCATGAGCTTTGTACGTAAACATAGCCAATATAAATGCACCTGTAGCTGGACCAGCAAAATATGAAATATAGTTACCAACAAGGTCAATAATTGATTTGATGCTTCCTCCAAATCCCATAATAATAAAACCTGTCATAACAATACCTATAATCATTGTTATAATCATCGTGACTTTTAATGACCATTCCTCATTATCTTTTTTAAAATAAAACTCATAAATATCCTTTGTAAAAACAGTTGTCATACTGTTTAATATAGAGTCAATACTAGACATCGCTGCTGCAAATACACCAGCAATAATAATTCCAATTGCCCCTACTGGAAGTTCATTCAAAATAAAAGTAATCATTATTTCATTTGTAGTTTCAAATGCTCTTCCCTTATAATAAACAAATAAAATCACTCCTACTAATAACATAAAATAGTAAGCTAAATTCATAACAAATGCACTAACTACAAAAGAATTTTTGGCATCTTTTAAAGATTTAGATGTCAAAACTCTTTGAACTTGAGATTGGTCAAAGCAGAAATATCTTATCCACATTACAGTTCCACCAATCAGAGTAGCCCAAAAAGTATTTGTAATTGAAATATCCATACTAAAATCAAATGTATTTAATTTACCGCTCTGTTGTGCAATTTGCAATGTATCAAAAAAACCGAGATTCATTCCTTTTAGTGCTGTCATAATTACTATAAATACAGCACTTATTACTACTACCATTTGAATACTATCAGTCCATATAACTGCTTTAATTCCCCCTAGTAGTGTATATATAATTGCTACACATACAACTATTGGAACCAAAATATAAAGTGACCAACCAGTGATTATCTGAATAATAAGTACTGGTATATACACCATAGAACTTGCTTGAATCAATGAATTGATAAAAAATTGAATAATAGTTAATCCTCTTGAATAATTGCCTAAACGAAGTCCCATATATTCATATACAGATGTTATTTTTAATCTATAAATAACTGGGGTGGTAATGCTCAGTGCAAAAAATATTGCTAAAGGGACTGTAATGTTAACCATCACTGGATACATTCCATCCATATATGCCCATCCAGGACCCCCTATAAATCCATTAGCACTAATCATAGTAGCAGCAACTGACAAAGCAATTGGAATCCATGGCATTGACCTACCTGCTAAGAAATAATCTTCTTGATTTTTATTATCTTTTCCTGAATAATAACCAATAACCAACATTAATAGCAAATATCCTACTATAATACACACATCGATTACTGAAATCATAAGCCACCCCTTTCTAACTAACAAAATAGTTCTTAGAATTCTATTCTTTCTTGTTTAATGTTTCTGGTAAGAACAGCCATACAATAGCACCTGCTACAAATACTGCTGTTGATATATAAAAAATAGTTGTCATACCTAAAGCCCCTGAAGCTGTACCAGCTATTGCAGGGATTGCAAATGTAGATATAATTCTTCCTCCATTGAATGACATTCCCGAGGACAATGAACGATATTTACTTGGGAATAATTCTGTATAGTATGCTCCCCATGCTCCAGAATATCCAACAGCAATACCTAATAATACTGATATCATATAAAATGCTGTTGTATTATTTCCTCCTAGTTTTGTATATATAAAGACAAATACTGCCGCTAATGCCATACCTATAAAAGGTAATTTTCTTCCAAATTTATCTGCTATTGAACCCCAGAATAAATATCCTACTAACTGCCCAATTCCTTGTAAACTATATATAGAACCTGCTACTGCTGCTGTCATTCCCATTCCTGTTACCAAATATGTAGTTGCATTGTTTGAAAATGCTGAGTATGCTGTAAAATTAGCACCTGATAAAATAATTGTTCCTAATCCAATCCACAAATATTTCCCCTTATACATACTTACATAGCTAATTTTTTCACCTGTTTCTTTTCCTTTTTTAACCAATTCTTTTGTATACTCTGAATCATCTGGTACAAAGAAAAATGCTAAAATAGCTCCAATTATAGGTGGTATAATCGCAGTATACATTAATATTTGCCAATTTGCATCACCTAAAAATCCATACACTTTCCCGCCAAAAATCATGGCTAGCGAAAATAAAGCAGTTAATACAGCAGCTAACTTACCACGATATTTACTTGGAAACATATCCGCAACTAGAGGCATCGCTGTTCCAAATACACCACCCAATACTACCCCTGTACATAAACGTGCAATTTTCCACAATATAATATTTGTAGGAGATAACATTGGAATAAAAGTTGTCAACCCAATTAATAAAGCTACACTAATTAAAGTTTTCTTTTTACCAAGCTTTGTAGAAATCACTCCAAAAATGAATGTACCTGGAATTGTACCAAAGGACATGACAGCAAATATTTCTTCTGTCTGTTTTAATGAAAAACCAAACCCGCCTTCTGCCAAAGTATAAATCATTGTTGGTTTAATAAAAGTACCTACCATAAAATTATAGCAATAAAAAAAGTATATTAATGCAATGGAAAAAAATGCAATTCCCCTTTTTAGATTCGAATAATCTTTTCCTAGTATAATATCATTTTCTATCATATCTGTTGTTTTCATATTGTTCATAATTACCCCTCCCTTACTGTTAAGCATACTATCCCTAAAACTTTCAATTTTTACTTTTCATACATAATTCTTATTTAAGTTTTATATACATTTCTTGTTTAAATTCTATACATATTTCTTGTTCAATCTTTATAACAAGAATATTTACTTATATAATTTCTAAAGATGTTTATACTATAAACCCATTTACTCTTCTACACCCATATACATCTGCTTCAAAACATCCATACCATCAAAAGTCATCCATTCTTCCTTTACCTTACCTTGTAGTACATGATAATGATTAATTCCCATTACCTCTACATGCTTTCCAGAAGGTTGTCCAAAAAATCCAATACCTTCATTTATTCCACGTAATCTCCATCTCACAGATACATCATATCCTTCATTTTTCTCCTTTTGATTACAAGTTACTCTTTCTACTTCATAACTGCCATTTGGAATTGAAGCAAGTAAACTTACAATCATTCCTTGAATCTCATCATAACCATTTAAATCTTTATCACATATGAAATGTACTACTGCATTATCGTGATAATATTTTTTAACTTCATTTATATATTTATAATTGTAAATACGACTTGTCATCTCAAGCATCATTTCACCAACAGAATCATCTTTAGCTTGATACTTTGCTGGCATAAATTGGCCATCCATAGACTCACAAATACCATAAGTTGATTGTAAGCTCAATACTTTAGATGCACTTGCCTTTGCCATACTTTTTGCCACTTCTTGAGGATTTAACCCTAACTGAGTAACAATCCATAGATTATCTCTAACTAGCCATTCTTCATGTATTCTATTATTCGTTGTAGCACAATCAATTACAGTTCTAAAATTTATCTTTTTTCCAGTTGCTGGAGCAAAATTACTATCACCTAAATTAGTTGCTGTAGACAAAACACGGTGAGAAGACAAAAAACCATCAGCACCAAAATTAGACCATATTACATTTTGACCAATCAGCCTTCTATCTGGAAATGCATGTAGAGTTTGAAGAGTATTCGAGATAACATCTTTTATACCAACTAAATTAGAAGAACCACAGTGCATTGTCACATTATTGTGATATGTATCATAAATAACTCCAATACCTTTTTCTTCCCAAATATTATGTGTAATTTTCATAATATAGTCTATAAAGTCTCTATACTTGGAATCAAATCCAGGTAATTTCTGCTCCCTTTTTGTTTGATTTGAAAAATCATTATAATCCATTACTCCAACAGGTGTTACTTCTAGCGAATCTCCATAGTAAATTTTTGTAGACTCCATATTTGCTTCTCCCTTCAATGTAATTTCTTCAGCTTTTTCAATAGTATTATTCTCATTGATTTTACCTGTATTAGCTTTATTTACTTCAACATTACTTAATTTAAGCTCACTTATATCAACTTCTTTTGCTTTTACTTTCTCTTTATCTTTTTCTCTTACATCATTTTTATCAATATATTTCAATTTGCATCTCATTCCTTCCTTGAATACGTATTCACAATTAATTATTAAAAATTAAGCATTAAAAATACTTTTAGTTCTTTCAAGAATATCAAGACCTTGTTGTTTTAGCCAGTAAGGAATATCAATTAACACCCAATTTTCTTTAAGTTTATCTCCCTTGCGATAGTAAACGTCAACAACTTGCATATCTGCCTTAACCTCTCCACCTGGCAATCCTAAAAATCCTCCACATGGGATATTGCTTAAGTTAGGCCATCCAAAGAAACAAGCAAAATTTCCTTCTGCAAATCTACATACATGTCCATTAAAAGTCTTTCCTTTTAAATTATTTCTAAATGGCAATTGATGCTGTTCTTGATATCTAGGTATAGTATAAGAAGCTCCAATCCCCCCTGGTCCATACCAAATCATATCTTTAGCCCATGATTTTTCAAGTATCTCTGGTGGACATCCCATAGAACCACTGTCATTTAATTCAGATAAATCATCTACCATTTTATTGACTAATGCTAAAGTCTTAACCCCATCTACTTCGTCTGCATCTTCAAAAAGTAGTCCATTGTGGTCAATTGGTCCTGGATATACAAAATATGAACCTGTTTGTGGTGGCAATGGATTGACACCTGCCTGAATCATAAATCCAATTATATCTACAAATAATCCAGTCTTGGAAATTTTACCATCTTGCACACAGTTAAATTCTGCGTATCTTAAGCTAATCATCTTGCGAGTATGCTTAATACCAAGCCAGTCATTATCAAAAAGCCCCATAAAATGACCCATACTCATTACCCACTCACTGTTATCAATTTCATTAGTACCTGCAATAAAGATATCTTGTCGTCTTTGCATATTACTCAATGAATTTTTTAAAGGCTTCCAAAATGTATCTGCTACATTTTCAACTCCTCTTTGTTCACGAAATGGATATACGCCTCTCCAGTCATATTCTGACCTCATGTACTGTTTTAAAATTTTTTTAATTTCATCTCCATTGGCGTTTTCTAATGCTTCAAAGTAATTTCTTACAACTCTTTTTGATTCTTGATATTTTCCCATGATTATATCCTCCCAAATTTATAAAGTATAATCTAACTTTATTGACTCTTCATTGCATACGTTTTCTCTTTTGTAGCTTTTTTATTTGTTTTTAGGCTATTTTATGAATACATATGCATTTTTCTAAATATTAACATATATCTAAAAAATTGTAAAGAAAATGTTATCATAAAAATGTAAATTGTAATTTATGTCTACTCAAATTTATAGGATTTTTATCCTTGCTAATAAAAATAATCTTTACCTCCCATATTTATTGAAATACTTGCACCAATAAATGGCTATAAAAAATTAAAGGTGACAGTCTTTTTAAAGCTGTCACCTTTTTGATTTAGTCAATCTAATATGTTTTTATTTGTATTCTGGTGTTTATTTTTTAATATTTATTTGTTGATTTATTGAATTTCTAATTCTACTTTTTATCAACGCATTTTTTTTCTTCACATTTCATTTCTTCTTTAGTATTATTTTTTTGAACAGATTCTATTTGTTCATCAGTTGCTGTTTTAGATTCATCAATTTTTTCATATTCTTTTATATTATTTTTCTCAGCATCTTCTTTATTTTCAGACATTATTTTTTCATCTACATTTTGATTTTCAAATCTTCCGTATTTCTGATATTCATTGTTTTCTTGATAATTTTTAGCATCAAATTCTTCATTGTCTTTAGATTCTCTGTAACTTCTTTCATGACCACTTGGGGCAAATCCTTCATGACTTCTACACTCTCTATGCTCATGACTTCCTTCATGACCTCTATATTCTCCTCTTTCGTACCCTCTTGGGGCAAATCCCTCATGACCTCTATACTCTCTATTGCCATGATTTCCTTCATATCCTCTTGACCCAAATCCTTCATGACCTCTGCATCTTGCATGTTCATGATTTCCTTCGTATCCTCTTGGCCCAAAGTTTTCATGACGCATCATTTCAAATCTTTTACACCCTTCACATATATGATTCCATGGATGTCTATGAGAACCCCCATATCCCATTTGACCATGATGTTGCGAATATTTATTATGTTCTCCATAGTGTTCTTGGTGTTTATGATGTCCTCTCATTTCAAAATCTTCAAATCCTGTAAATCCTTCTCTTTTATCTTTGTAATAATTCATATTAACTCCTCCTAATTAACCCGATTTTTTCTATTAATTTATTTTCTTAGTTTTTATTAAGGTACCTTATTTATTTTTAATTATAAAGGTACCTTATAATTTTGTCAATACTATTTTTAAGGTACCTTTGCATTTTTTTAATTTCTTTTATTTTCTTTTTTTAAAATGAAAAAAATTAAAGATGCTTCTACTAATAAAATGATTCTTATAGTATGCATAACAAAACCTTAGGATTTTTAATTTATTTTAGTCTTAGCTTAATTTGTTTTGACTTACTTTTAAACCTGAAAATTATGGCATGAAAAAGTTGTATAGAAAAGCACATATTTATTATCATGTATAATTTTTTATTAAATTGCTTAAATTTATCAAACTGTTTCCTAGACTTCAATTTATCAAATAATTACTTTTAAAAAAAGTGAACCATTTATAGTAAAATTTTATCTAATGAGTGTAAGGCAAAAAAGTAGTGCTACTTCATAGAAATGTAGATTTATCTAATTATTTCCTAAACTTCAATTAAAAATAATTATTTTAAAAAAAGTGAACCATTTATAGTAAAATTTTATCTAATAAGTGTAAAGCAAAAAAGTAGCGCTACGATTTGCATGGAAAGGTAGGAATACAATTGGATAAAACTACATTTATTAATAATATTCTTGAGTCAGAACAGACTTTGTATCGTGTATCTAAGTCTATTTTAGGAAACGACCAAGATTGTGAGGATGCTGTTAACAATGCTATTTTAAAAGCATATGAAAAATTAGACTCACTGAAAGAACAACAATATTTTAAGACTTGGTTGATTAGAATAGTCATAAATGAATGTAATTCATTAAGGCGTAAACAGTTTAATATTCTACCATTTGAAGAAATTCTCAATAACAAAAAAGTAGAAGAAAAAGATGATTACAGTGATTTATATATTGCTATTCAAGGTTTATCTAAAAAAATTAAGATTCCAATAGTTCTTTATTATATCGAGGGATATTCAATAGATGAGATTAAAAAAATATTAGATATACCTCAAGGAACTGTAAAAAGCAGATTATCAAGAGGTAGAAAATTATTAAAAACTAAATTAGAAGATATGGAGGTAAAGTATGAACAAAGACAAGTTAAATAATTCATTCCCGAAAGCTCCAGAAAGCTTTCATAATAGATTAAATAAAACATTAAATAGTCTACCAGAAAGAGAGGAAAATTATAACATGATTAATAATAAAACACATAAATCACCATTTAAATTATCATTCAAAAAGAGCTTAATTGCAACTTTGGCTGTTACTCTACTGTTAAGTACAACAGCTCTTGCAGTAGGAGAAATATCTAGTCTATTTTCAAGTACAAGTAATAAGGCTACCTATACATCTGTCCCAACTACAGAACAAGTAAAAAAAGACTTTAAATTTGCGCCTAATATAGTTTCTGAATTTAGTAATGGATATAAATTTAAAGGAGGATATATTGAAAAGGAAAAAGGACTTGATAAACAAGGTAATATTTTAGGAGAATTAAAATCACTTAATATCAAGTATGAAAATGGTAATGATGAAATATCTCTTAAAACATCAAATAATATACTTGGAAAAGATTCTGAGAATATAAAAGTTGTAGATACGTACAAAGATGTAAATATTTCTTATGATGAATTCAAGCAAAAGTATGTACCAGAAGGTTATAAAATGACAGAACAGGATAAACTTGATGAAAAATCAGGTAAATATACATTTAGTGAGTGGTCAGGTGAGGTGGAAGTTAATGAATATAAGTATTTAAGTTGGAAACAAAATGGAGTTTATTACTCATTTATAGTTGAAGACTCAGGTTTATCTATGAATGATTTAGTAGAGATGGCTCATGAAGTAATAGATACAAAATAAAGATAAGTAATATAAAACATAGCCAACGATTGAATTATTTATGAGTCTATTATTTGTGACTTTAATTTATTTATTAGTAAACATAACCATCTCTTTTATATTAATATTTTTTTTAGAATTTATATATCAGATTCTAGCTATTTAACTGCTATACAAATTCTAGTTAAATAATATACTAAAAAGCCCTTAAAAAACATCTATTTTGGATTTTAAGGGCTTTAACTTTATGATAAAATACTCATCTAAATATTCATTACAAATACATAATAAATATATAATAAGCCTAAAAAAATTATATAAGAATTAAAATTTCATTGTTTTAATATTACTTCAACATTATTTTAATATTGTTTTAATGTTGTTTTAATATCGTTTTAGTATTACTTTAATCTTACTTTAATATGTTTTAATAAAGAACTTATCTCGTCTAAATAATATATGTTTAGCACATGAAGAACTCTTGTACAACAAGTATAAAGGAGCAACCTTTCATCTTCATTATTATAATTTTTATTGCTTGCATTATATATAATAACCACATCAAATTCAAGCCCTTTAGATAGATATGAAGGCATTATTAACACACCGTTTATATACTCGTCATCATCTTTTGTTATACATTGTACATCAACATCATTCTCTTTTACAAACTCGTATACTTCTCTAGTTTCACGAACTGTCTTTGTTATGATACCAATAGATTTATAATTTTTCTGTTTATAATCTTTTATATCATCATATTTGCAGAATTAAAGAGTTTATAAAATATTTCATATTGTAATGGAGTGTAATCCTATGCTTCATCTATGATTACATATTTTTATAGTAGAAAGATAAATAGTTTCTAATCTTCATTAATATCCTTTTCGCTATGCTTTTCATCCTTAGATACATTCTGTTCATCAAATCTCTTATTCTTAAAAAACTCTGGATGTTGTTTTACTATCTGTTCAAAAAATCCCGGATGCTGTTTCATCATTTGTTCAAAAAATTCTTCTCTATTAAAAAAATCTTGAAATGCTTCCATACGTGAACTATAAAACTCTTTTCCTTCTTGAGAACTCTCATGTGGATTTGGACGTGAATCCATATGTCCCATTCCAAAGCCTTCTCTTCCATTAAAACCTAAGCGTTGACCAGGATATGGTCTTGAGTGTGGTCCCATATGCGACCCATCAAAATTAATATTATCATCATTTTTTATAGTTCTCTCCAACTCATTAGTAATCTTAATAAGAATATCACTTAGAATGCTTTTTTCTTCTTTTTCTAAAATATCGAATATTTTATTAGTTGGGTCTTCTTCCTGCTCAATTTTATTAATTTCATCCATACCTTTTGATGTTAGTCTTACTACCATTACTCTACGGTCTTTTTCTGAAGGGGTACGAGTAATAAATCCTTGATTTTCTAGTTTTGAAAGCAATTCACCTAAAGATTGAGGTCTCATATCAAGCAAATATGATAGTTCTTTTTGAGTAATTTCTGGCTTTATTTTTAGCATAGATAATACTCTTCCTTGACCTCTATGCGTTCCTCTAAAAAAACCATGTGATTTATGATTTTGAAGGTGAAATTTATGTAGTAATGATTGTACTTTAAAAAATTGCTCTAATAAATTTTCATCTTGAGTTTCATTCATGATTTTTACCTCCTAAATTAATTATTAATTTTGTAATCATGCACTTTACTAATTATATAATTTTTTTCAAATAGGTCCTTTAAAAAGGTACCTTACTTGTATTGAGTATAAGAGCAAGCCTTGGATTTGTCAAATACTTTAATACTTTACTACACTTTTTATGCTTTTTCAGCACCATAATAAAATACTTGTATTGTCTCTTTTAAATAAATAATCAAGTTTGATTTTTCAAATTAAAAACTACAATATATTATTACAAAATAAAAATACCCAATCAACCTAAATAGTCCAATTGGGTATAAATTCTTTAAAAAATCATTTTGTATTTAAATAATTATCTTTGTATTTGAATTTTTATCTAACTCTAATCTTTATCTAACTCCAACTTTTATTTAACTCTAGCTATTAGAGAAATTGTATTAAAGTACTTACCATCTTCTACTTCCATCATTTTTTTATCATTTTTTGCATAAGAATTATCGCAGTTTAACCAATCTTGCCATGCTTCTTCATGACAATTTAAAGCTTCACATTTCTCTAAAATCACAGACTCCGATTCTGACCAAAGTTCATTCCACCATTTGATAGAATGAAAATTCATATTATCTTGCCAAAATGGAATAAGTTCATCAGGTATACAATCTACAAAATCTTGTTTTAATCCTGGCATTGCCATTGCAATTATTCCACCCTCTTTTACAAGAGGCGATATGTGATTTTCTAAAAAACCTTCTTTGTTTCCAAAGTAGTGATAAGAGTGAACACTTATTACTGCATCAAAGAAACCTTCTGCGTAAGGTAATTCATGTGCCTCTGCTTGTATTGGAAATATTTTATTATCTAAGTTAAAGTCCTTAAATCTTTCATAATTCTCAGTTGGTTCTATCCACAAATCTGTTGCAAATACAGTTGCATCAAATTCATTTGCTAAAAATATAGAAGATATACCTCTTCCACATCCCAAATCTAAAATACGCATTCCCTTTTCTAATTTTATCTTATTTGTCATTTCCTCTAGTATTTTTATACAATTAGGCCCCATCATGTTTTTCATGAGGAACTCTTTGTCATATTTATTACTTTTCGTAAATATCATTCTATCTTTCCTTTCCTTATAAATTATTATTTATTTAAATTGTTCCTATTTTAATGTATATACTAATTAATCTATTTAATTTAGCGGATATTTGACACTTTACCTTTTATTATACCATTTATTCTCATAAATATAATAATTCTATTATTTTAAAATTAATATTTATAATAATTTAAAATAAATACTTATAAAATATAGTTTATCATAATAATACTATAAAAAAACATCGAAAAATAAGTATTCTAGAGAGGAGTAGTAAAAATAGCTTTGATATATGTTAGTTATAAAATATGAACAAATAAAGAAGCAAATAGACATGAACTTTGGAATAACTAAAAGAATCTAACTCTGCGACAATTTTTTAAACTCTCCAGAGAGCATTACGACACTACATTATAAAGCTAATTAAGATACTATTCTAAAAACAATAAAATAAGCAGTCAGTAAACACAAATTTTTACTGACTGCTTATTTTTGTTTTCTTAAATTCTGGAGTAATAAAATCATTTTCAAAATTCATAAAACTCCAATCATCATCAATATTTTTAATATCAAATTCTATGTCTAGCTTTTTATAAAGTTCTTTTGCTTTAATACTAATCACTCCTTTATAATAATATTTAACTGATACATATTTATACAAGAGTTCTATAATATGCTTATACTTTAAAAGTCAACTATATCTCAAAATACTGTGAGTATTAACTCATTTTAAAGTATAGTTTATTTTTCTAGTATACGTTTTATCTCAATACTCTTGCCTATAAATATCCGTTTATTTTAATATACTTTATTAACCCTGTCAAATACTATTATTTTATATGAGCTATTCTCAATTTATTTATTATTCTAATTATATTTACTTATTATCTTAATTCTTATTGACTTACTATCTTATAGTTACTCTCATTTATTATCCTAATCCTGTTAATCATTAAGCTCCTAACTACCTAAACTTTTTTTAAATTTTTAGGAGGCTTTTTTTAACTTCAATAATCTTTAAAATATCATCAAGCTCTTTCTCATTCTCCACTCTATAATTTATCCATCCTCCACTTCCACAAGGGTATCGCTTATCCCAAAATTCATTTGTCTTTGGCAATAAGTTATCCAGTATATCTAATAGCTTATCTACATCATTACTTCCAATTTGAATAGTTACTGTAAAGCAATCTTTCTCAAAAAACACATAAAATAGATGCATTGTTTTATGTGAATACTTATATCCCCAGCCATAATTATTTCCAAAAGGAAATCTTAATTCTTTACGTAAATCATATTTTTTATCTAATAAATTCTCAAGATACAAAATAAGGTTAAAATGATTTTTGCCCACATACTCAGAAATCTCTTTTTCTGATGGCATGACACTTTTATTCAACATTCTTTCATACAATTTTAATCACCACTTTTGATTTATTTTTAATCTGAAAATACTAGTATCAAAATTATTCACTTTTTTTACATTCCTCCACAAATTCAATTGGATGTTGAATAATCTTAGAAACTTCTTCTACAGAATACCCTTCATCTAAATATCTTCTAGCTATAACTTCCATAGATTCTCCTACCTCGATAATATGTTTATCAGGGTCATAAATACGCACTACCCTCTGTTGCCATTCATATTTTAGTGGTTGATGAACATACTCTACATCTTTATATGATTTAAGTTTTTCAATAAATTTATCAAAATCATCAGCTTCAAAATAAAGTTCCATATTGTGTGATTTTTGCACAACTGTATCTGGATTTAGCCCTGTTAACCATGCAAAATCCTCTTGTATTGCAAATCCCCCACTAAAAGTTACATTTCTACCTAAATCTAACACAACTTTTTGGTCAAACAATTCTCCATAAAACTTTTTTGACACTTCTACATTATTTACTGCCAATAATGAACATTGATATTTCATAAATGTACCCCCTAATTTCTATTATTATTTTATTATATCAATTTAAACTTGAAAGCTATATGTCATATTTACAAAAATTATTTGATTATGTATTTTACACAACTACAATCTCCATACAAAAAGCTACCCTAAATATAGTTATTTAATTGATAACTAAAGGTAGCTTTTTATATTGAATTAATAGAATTGTCCATCATTAATTTACACTCATGTTTAATTTTATTTTGGTTCATATTACAATCCACTTATAATTTATAATTTTCCAAAGACAAATATACTATACATCATAAATATACTGTATATGATTTAGGTTTATATTATACAAGCTCTCAAAATTTCTAAAAATAAGTTTTCATATTTTTAGGTATCATGTTTTATTTTACAAATAGCTACTATTTTTCTTTAATCTTCTTTTCTTATTTTTCTTTAATACTTCTTAACCACGCTTCAATAAAAAGTATATCCTCTTCACTTATATTATCATCTGCATGCAGTGATAATAATAAACTTTTTATAGAGGAATCGTGAATATTCCTAAAAAATTCTCTTGTTTCAACATTCAAGTAATATTTTTCATCAATTAAAATCTCATATTGTGTATATTTATTTACCTTTTTAGAATTTAAAAATCCTTTAACTACTAATCTAGATAAAATAGTTAAAGTTGTCGTTTGCTTCCATTGATATTTTTGCTCCATAGCTAAAATAATATCTTTTGATGTTATTTTGGAATCTACTTTCCATATAAACTTCATTATCTTCAATTCTGATTGTGGCAGCTTTTTTATCGGCATAATAAACCTTTGCTACTCAGAATATAGACAAGCAATATCCACAGTAAAATTTTCATCAATTTAATTGATATTATATTCATTTAAATTACTGTGATTTTATAAGATTTTCTCAATCTTAAATTCTAAAGTTAGCTATTTGTACATAATAAACATATGTAAATAGTGTCAAAATTACTTTATATTGCTTAGTTTTATGAAATATCTTGTACTCAGCTATATACTTCTGGATACTTGTCTCAGTAGCTCTCCCTTCTCTTAAGTTTTTCTTTCTAATTTTAAGCATTTATATTTTAGTAATCTTACTTCTTTTAATTTTGACTTATTGCTTCTCTAACTTTTAAAAAAATAATCTATCATTTGCGATTTTAAATACTGTAATCTCAATCTTAATTTACGATTTTAAATATTGTAATCTCAGTCTTAATAATTACACTTTATACAATTAAATTTTGCTAGTTTATTGAATATTCGTTTGTATCTTTTATAATCCAAACCTTTTCCTCAACAGTTCTTTATAGCTCTAATTTAATTCAACATATCTAGACATCTACACTTGATATAACTAAAAATCAGACACCAAAACTCTACTTTAGTAGAGTTTATATGGTCAAAAAATGTCTATTTAAAATACTTTTTCGCTCTAAATACAAAGTTATAATAAAATATTTTTCTAATAATTACATAAAAGTTTTTCTAATTAAATCTGCTCTTAAAATCTGATTATCGTCTTCTCAAAATTAAAAACTACTATATTATAATTCTATTTTAGTAGAATATTTTTGTCAATAACATTTTAAGTATTATTGAAAAATATTTAAAAAAAGGGAACTATTTAAAGAGTTTAACAATCTTACAATAATTCCAAAATATATTATTCCTATGAAAATTTTGATACCATGAGTAACTTAGCTCTAAGCGCATAAAGCAAAAGTTACTATTTTATTTAATAAAACTTGACAAGAAAAGAATTTATATTTATTCTACTATGATAGAGTATTTTTGTCAATAAATAATAAAATTATTTTCAAAATATTTTCATTGTTCACGCTTATTCATTATTTCATTATAAAATATTACTTTAATAGTGGTAATTTTAAAGTTATTTTTAGACCTTGACAATTATCACTTATGATATCTAATTTACCTTTGTGTGCATTTATAATACCTGCTACTATTAAAAGCCCTAGACCATGATTCTGACCTTTAGCATATGCATCACTCAAATTATATTGATGCTTCAATAAATAACTAATTTTATCTTTACTTATACCTTTTCCATCATCTTCAATAGTTATATAGCAAAAATCTAAATCAGACCTTGAAACTACATTTATATTACACCCATGTTGATTGTGAGTTATGCTATTTTGTATCAAATTGCTAATTGCTCTTTTTAATAACTTTTTATCTGCATCTATAATAATATCTTCATCCAATATATTAAGCTCAATATAAAAGTTATTATCCAAATTATTATTTATAAAATCAGAAACAACCTCTCTTAAGAAAGCAGAAACTCTAATTTTACCGCAATCTAATGCTTGCATATTGTATTCTAATTTAGAGACTAAGTTAAGGTCGCTTACTAATTCCCTAATCTTAATACCTTGATTACATATAATATATACTTGCTCATGTTCTCTTTGAGAAAGATTTTTACTTTCCTCAAGCTCTCCAGCATATCCTATTATCATTGAAAGTGGTGTTCTTATATCATGAGATATTCCTGCAATCCAATTAGACCTAGCTTCTTCTCTTTTTCTAAGCTTTGCATTTTTTTCCTGTAATTCTCTAGATACAGAGTTAATAGATTTTGAAATATCACTAAGTATCCCCTTTTCTTGAAGAAGTACTGGCTCGCCCTTTGAAATAAGCTTCATCCCTGTAATAATTGGCTTTATAGATTTTATCATTTTTAATCCTATAAATAAAGCTATTAAAAAAGTAATCATTGCATTAAGCAAAAGCATAATTAATATTAACCTTGGAAATTGGTCTATTTCATTAATAGTATAAGTAAGGTTAAACCTTGTGTACTTGTCTTTGGGATATCCTGTAACTAGAAGCCCATCAGGATGCTCCCATACATACACAGGATAGTCTTTTAAAAAAAATTTTGAAAACTTAGCTACATCCGTTAAAGTATAATGCTTTGGTATTTCGTTTGGTAAATCATACTCCCATATTCTGTCCCCATTATCATCAATTAGCATTGCCCAAGCTTGATTTTTGTGTAACACCTCTTTACTAGATTCATCCAAGACAAACTTACCATCCTTTAAAGTTAACTTTTCTTCAAGCATCATTAAATTTGCTTTAGTTTCTCCACTATTGCTTGTATCTGATTCGCCAGAGTATGGGTATACAAAAGTTACATATGAAAATATCAAAAATCCTGCTATGTTTAAGATAATTAGAAATAATGAAATCAAGATACTTGAACCTATAAATCGTCTTAATATATACTTTACACTATCCAAAATTAAATCCCTCCTCTTGAAATCTTCATATGGCATAAATCAATTAATAATTAACTTATATCCAAGCCCTCTTACTGTAAGAAGATGCTTAGGAGAAGATGGAGCTTCTTCTATCTTTTCTCTAACTCTCCTAACATGTACCATAAGAGTATTTTCATACCCATACATGTCATCCCCCCATATAGCTTGACATAGTGCATCACTAGTAACAATTCGCCCTTTATTTTCATAAAGCTTTAAAAGCAGGGAATGTTCTTTAGCAGTTAAAGATATTTCTTGTCCATCTTTTTTCACACATGCAGTATTTAAATTTACAACAACATAATCTCCTAGTTTAAATACTGGCAACTCATCTTCCTTCATAGGAATATATACACGATTTAATATACCTACTAACCTTAAAGTAAGTTCTTTAGGTAAAAATGGCTTTACTATATAATCATCAGCCCCTAAACCTAGACCAATCAATCTATCTTCATCCTCTCCTCTTGCAGAAAGAAAAATAACTGGTATCTTAGACGTTTCTCTAATTTTTCTCATAATAGAAAAGCCATCTCCATCTGGCAACACTACATCTAAAATTGCACAGTCTGGTTTTATATTTTTAAATACTCTCACAGCTTCTTCATAACTAGATGCTAGAAAAATTCTATTAAATCCCTCTTTTCTTAAGATTTCATCTATCATTTTTAATAATTCTTTATGGTCATCAACCACAAGTATTTTTTTATCCTTTATTGTTTCCATAATCATCACCCTTCCTAAGTATATCATATACCCATTTTTATAACTTTACCTCAATAGACTATTTAAGGTTATTGTAAGGTAAACTTCAGCTAGCTGAAATGTAAGTGCTTTATTGTATTAATATAAGCTACAAACAATGCTATATGTAAGTCATAAAAATTCATACTAAATTATAGAAAAGAGGATAAAACATATGGAAATGATAATTAAGACAAACAGACTTTCAAAAGAATACAATAAAATATTTAGAGTAAAAGACTTAGACCTTAGAGTCCCAAAAGGAGCTGTATATGGCTTTTTAGGTCCTAATGGTGCTGGTAAATCCACTACTCTTAAAATGCTACTTGGACTTGCAAAGCCTACACAAGGAAATATTAGTATTTTAGGCAAAGAATTAAACGATAAAAACAGGATATCAATCTTAAATGACATTGGCTCATTGATAGAATCTCCATCATACTATGGACATTTGACAGGACTTGAAAATATGACTATTATGCAAAGACTTTTAGATTTACCTAAAAAAAATATACATGAAGCCTTAAAAATAGTAAGACTAGAAAATCAAAAGAATAAGAAGGTCAGTCAATATTCACTAGGTATGAAACAACGTCTTGGTATTGCCATGGCAATAATGAAGTTTCCTAAATTATTGATACTTGATGAGCCTACAAATGGACTTGACCCAGCTGGAATTGAAGAGATTAGAGAACTAATAAAATCTCTTCCAGAAAAATACGGTATGACAGTTCTTATTTCCAGTCATCTTCTAGGTGAAATTGACCAAATCGCCACATCAATAGGAATAATAAATCATGGCGAACTTGTTTTTCAAGATAGTATAAAAGAACTTCATGATAAAGGTCAAAGTCATATTGCTATTAAAACACAAAATCCAATATCTGCTCAAAAACTTTTAAATACACAGGGATATATGTCACTTATACAAGATGGATATTTAACTATTGAGAATTTAAAAGATACGGATGTAGCTAAAGTAAATAACATACTTGTACATTCAAATATGGATGTGTTTAGAATAGAAGAACATAAAAAGAGCTTAGAGGATATATTCCTTGAACTTACTGGCAAGGCGGTGACTTTATAATGAAATATCTTAGTTTAGAATTCTATAAGATTAAAAGAAAGAAAATTATTTTGATGACATTTTTATTTGTAGCTGTTGAGATAATGTGGTGTATCATGAATTCAAACAGAGCTCTTACAAAAAATCCAGACATGCTAAGTGGATTTGAATATTCATACATGATTATGAGTTTTACAAGTTTAAACGGATTATTTTTTCCTATTTTAATATCAATAATTACTTCACGAATAAGCGATATAGAGCATAAAGGAGATACATGGAAACTTTTAAAAGCTTCTGCTACACCCTTAAATAGTATTTATTTTTCTAAATTTTTATGCTCAACTATTTTAATATCAGTATCTATACTCTTACAAATATTAGCTATTTTAGGTTTTGCATCTTTTAAGGACTTTATCGAACCATTTTCCATGTCCTTAATTATCAAATATACCTTAGGCACAATACTTGTTAGTATAGCTATAATAGCACTGCACCAATGGGTTGCAACTGTATTCCAAAATCAAATGCTTGCTGTTACGCTTGGTATGTTAGGTAGCTTTATAGGTTTAACATCAGGATTATTTTTTCAAGGTATTCGTAGATTATTTATATGGTCTTATTACATAGAATTAACGCCTCTAAATTATGCCTATGACACTGCCCTTGGTTCATCAGTTTACAAAGTAAATATGAATTTTTCAATGACTGTTTTAATCTTCTTTGTTGGAATGTTAATTTATTATATTGGAAAAAATCATTTATTAAATAAGGAAATATAGGAGGGATTTAAATGTTAAGAAAATCAGTTCTGGGAGAAATCCTAAAGTTAAAAAATTCTTTTATATGGTATATATTATTGTCTTTGCCACTTATAAGTGTGCTAATTGGTTCTGGAAACTTTTATCTAAATCAAGGTGTCCTTAAGAAAGAATGGTATAGCTTGTGGACTCAAGTTAGTCTATTTTATGGTGAGTTTTTCTTTCCTATATTAATAGCAATCTTTTGTGCCTATGTTTGTAGACTTGAACATATGAATCATAATTGGAATAATGTAATGACACTTCCAATCAATTTAAAAAATATTTTTTTATCTAAGCTTATAGTTATTTCAATACTTACAGCTATTACTCAAATTGTTTTTGTTATTTTTTACATAGTTGCTGGAAATATGATTGGATTTTCCCAAAGTGTACCTAATGAACTTGCTGGCTGGATTGTTAAGGGTTGGATTATTTCCATTTCAATAGCTTCTATACAACTATACCTATCTATAAAGATTAGAAGTTTTGCTACTCCTATTGGTATCAGTCTTTGCCTTTCTCTATTTGGAATGGGCTTACTAGTAGCACAACCTTCTATTGGAATATTTTTCCCATACTCTATGTTAGGAAGTGCTATGGGTATTATAAAGCAATCTGCTTTAAATGTTAACGATACTATAGTTACAATATGTGTTGCATTTGCTACTACTATAATATTTTCTGAAATCGCTAAGAGAAACTTTAGAAAAAATGATGTTATATCTTAATATTATAATAAAAGTATATATGACAAGATGGCGTCACCCTTTTGTATTATAATAAATAAAGTATATATGATAAGTAATTCAAATATATTATTTATAATCTTTAAAAAAAGAAATTATGGAACAAACATGGGAAATCGATACTTACTTCTAAAAATTCACCTATTTTTAGTATCTACTCTTCCCTTGTTTATTAATATAAAATATAATATGTATAAATGAAATTCAATCTAATAATATGACTGAAAACAAATTACTAAATTGGTAAATAATTGTAAATAAAAAGAAGGAGAAGAAGAAAAGATTATTTATATTTTATACGAATTGTAAAAGAGCAAAGTTATAATAAAAGATGATAAAACTAGTGATAAGACTATAGTACATTGCTATTTTATTTTCTAGAATTAGCCTTAATCCACAGGAGGATAAATTAAAATGATAATTAGACAAGAAAAAGCCAGTGACAAAAATAAAGTATATGAAGTTGTTAAGTCTGCATTTGCAAATGAAGAATCTTCTGACCATGATGAACAAAACCTTGTTAATCGATTAAGAAATAGTACTAGCTTTGTTCCAGAACTTTCACTTGTAGCTGAAGACGATGGAAATATAGTTGGCCATATTCTATTTACAGAAATAAAGGTTAAAAATGATGTACTACTTGCACTAGCACCAATAGCAGTTTCTCCTAATGTTCAAGGTAAAAAAATAGGTTCAAAGTTAATTGAAGAAGGACATAAAATTGCAAAGTCAAAAGGATATAAAGGTTGTGTAGTTTTAGGTCATGACAAATATTATCCTAAGTTTGGCTATCAAGTGGCAAGTAAGTTTAATATAAAAGCTCCATTTGAAGTACCAGATGAAAATTTTATGGCTATAGAACTACTAGACAATGGGTTGAAAGAAGTATCTGGTGTTGTAGAATATGCAAAGGAGTTTTTTGAACAGTAGTTATAAATTATGATTAGTAATTTTGTTGAATATTCAAGAGATAAGGAGTGATATGATGGGTGAACTTTCTAAATTGCCAAATATAGGTCCTGTAGTTGAGGGTCAATTAAACCAAGTTGGAATCACAAACTATGAACAGTTAAAGGAAATAGGTAGCAAACAGGCATGGTTAAAAATAAAATCTATTGATGCTTCTGCATGTATTAACCGTCTATATTCATTAGAAGCTGCAATTCAAAGCATCAGAAAAAGTCAATTATCTTCAGATGAAAAGGAAGAATTAAAAGAATTTTATAATATATTTAAGTGTTAGAAAAGGAGTGTTTATATGTTTGAATCAAGATGTGGTGTACTCTGTAATAGTTGTACAAGAAAAGAGAAAGTAAATTGTAAAGGATGTACTCAAATGAAAGGCCCATTTTGGGGTGGTGAATGTAAGGTTAAGACTTGCTGTGAAAGCAAAGAACTTAACCATTGTGGAGAATGTGATACTTTCCCTTGTGATATGCTTTCAAATATGGGAAAAGACCAAGGTTTTGACCCTACAATAAAGATTGAACAATGCAGAAAGTGGCTAAATGAAGAAAAAGCTTTAAATGATTCTCTTAATTAATCTAATTCATGGATTGAAATACATATTATTTTAAGATACATATGATGAGTGATGTATTATAAAAGAGCTAAGTAAATAGTTTTAATTATTACTCAAAACTGATATTTAGCTCCTTTATATCTTATATTTAACTCTTTCATAATCACTCTTTAGCCTTTTATAATTATTCTTTAATTCTCTATAGTTATCTTTTAGTCTTTCATAGTTATTTCTAGCTCTTTCATAATTATCTTTTAGTCTTTCCAATAATTGTATGCCTTTTAATAAAATAAATTAATTGCTTTTAATCTAAGTAATACCAGACACTTTATCATTTAATCAATATTTACTTTCCCATAAAAATGGTCATAGAAAATCAATTCTTTATACTTCACTTTTTGCCTGTTTTTTGGTATGATTATTATGTTAAGAAAATTAATATAATTTAGTATTATCAAATTAAATTAGTTTACATTTTCCTAAAAAGTTTATTTAAACACCTTATATGACGTCTATTAAAAACCTATCTTTCCTTTTAAAATTTTTAGCTTAAAATAGGAGGTAAATATTGTGCATAATAAACTTTTGTCAATTACCCAATTAGCAAAACTTAGAAATCTTACAAGTGAAACACTAAGATATTACGACAGAATAAATCTTATAAAACCTAACTATGTAGACCCTAATACTAAATATAGATATTACTCTATCCTTCAATACGAAGAGTTAGGAACTGTAAAAGAATTAAGACAATTAGGAATGTGTATCAATGATATTACAAGTTATTTTAATGACAGAAATTTCCAAAAATCTATTGAAATTTTTGAAAAATACCAAGAAACACTTCACTCAGAAATCAGAGAAAAAATAGAACTTGAAAAGGTATTAAATAAAAAAGTTGAATTTTTAAAACAACTAAATTCTCTATCTCCAGTAAATACAATTACAGAGCTTACACTTCCAGATAGATATATGATTACCTTTGATGAACCAACTGGTGGACCTCATGAATTAGCTCTTGCTGTAACTGAATTAGAATCTCATTTAAATGAGATTGCTCCAATTGTTGCAAGCGATAGAGTGGGTGCTTATGGTAATGATTCGATTTTAGACGAATCGCAAGATTATATTCCTCTATCTCCATTTATATTCGTAGAAGACAACGATGTACAGTCCTCTTTAAAAAAGCTTGTTCCAGGTGGATTATATCTTTCTATGTATTATGATGGTGATGAACTTGAAAGATACCATCCGTCTTTTGATTTTATAAAAGAGTATATGAGTGAACACAACCTATGCCTTAATGGTGATATTTATCAGATATTTAAAATAGATGTGACTCTTACTAGTTACTTAAATGAAACGCTTATGGAAATTCAAGTTCCAGTAAAAAAAATATAGTCTATTACATAAAGGCTATGATTGTTAGCTTACCATAGCCTTTTTACTTACTTTTCTCCATAGTCTTTTTACTTACTTTTGTGATTCCCAATCTGCTGGGTATGTTACATATATAAACCTAGCATAATTAGGTACTGAAAACTTTATACTACTTCCTTTTGGTATAAGTATTAGCTCCCCTTCAGATGCTGTTATCTTTCTGCCATCTATTAATATGTCTAAAGTTCCTTCTATTATATAGTCTACTTCATCATAATTTAATGTCCAATCGAAAGTTGTTTCTTTCATTTCCATAATTCCACAACCTAATCTTGGACTTTCTTCTAAGGTAAATAAATCTTTTGTATAAACTATATCATTTGGATTGCCAGTATCTAATCTATTACTTTCATCTACCTTTACTCTTGGTAATCTTATAGAAGTTATTCCACTTATATCTTTGTGTCTATCAAAATCCACATTATTTTTAGAACCATTTAAATTTTCTTCTATTATTTGTCTAACTAATACTTCCAATATATCTTTATCTAACGTACTTATATCCATCTCTTATTACCTCCTTAACTCTTATATTAAACTCTATAGCATCAATACTTTTACTCATCTGTTACTCATCCGCAAATTCAAGAGAATCGACTATTCCAACTATAGTTGCATCTATTGGAACACTCTGTCTTTCTATTGAAGTTCTGGCAGCAGAGCCTCTCGTTATAAGGACTAAATCTCCATTCCCTGCCCCTGCATTATCTGCAGCTACTAAAAAGCCTTCTTTATATGTATCTTTAGCATTTAATAGTTTCACAACTAAGAATTTTTGTCCATTTAACTTTTCATCTTTTCTTGTTGCCCATACATTACCAACTATTTTTCCTATCTCCATAAGTCTCCTCCACTATATTCTTTTTACTGTTATATTATGTATTCTTATAAAATCCATAGCTAATGGAGTTATTATACTATTTTGACTTACGATAATATCCTTAGTTCCATTTATCATAGGCTTTCTCAAATCAGACTCCGATATAAGCCTTTTATGCGTCAAGTCTATGCTAAACTTATCATCTATTTTTACTTTTTCTTCATTCAATATTTCTTTTTTAAACTTTTCCTCACTAAATGCTATTTCATTAAACGCTACTTCACTTAATGTTATCTCATTTAAATCCTTTATAATCTTTACTCCATATTTACAAATACCATCTTCATACGCTCTGTATTTATTGTATAGTGTTTTAGGTGCAGTGTCTTTATAGAGTTTGTATTCTATTCCTCCATCTAACACATATACTTTCTTACCTTTCATAAGCATTTTTAATAGAAATCTTTCTTCATTTGAAAAACTATTTCCTAATGCTAAATTGCAAATACCTCTCATACAAAGTTTTGATACTATTACTACATCACAATCTTTTGTATCATTATCAAATATTTCTATATTAAACTTATCACTTAATAAATCAAATTTACTTTTATCATTTTCATATAATATAACTAATTTTTTTCTATTTTCATTTTCTATACAACCAATATTCGTAATATTTATTTTTTTGTAAAGTTCTTCTACTATAATCTCTATAAGATTGTTATAATCCATAAGCTTTCCTTTCTAGGTGTATAGCTATCTCTTTATTATCTTTGCAATACTTCCTTTTGAAAATGCGCATGCATTTGCCTCATCGTAATCTATGTGCATATAAGTTTTAAACTTATCACTAACTCTAACAACTACATCATCAAATATTAAAGGTCTTTTTCCAAATACTTTAACTTCAACTATCTCATTGTCTACCACATTAAATTTTTTGGCATCTTCTATCGACATATGTATATGTCTTTTTGCTACCATAAGACCTTTTTGAAGTTCAATTTCCCTTTTTTCTGTAGCTATTTTAATACCTAAGGTATTTTCTAAATCTCCACTTTGCTTTATTGGTGGCTTCAATCCTAATATAGAACCATCTGTTAAAGATATTTCTACTTGTGTTTCCTTTCTACAAGGTCCAAGAACTACAACATTTTTTAATGTACTTTTTGGTCCAATTATTGTAACTCTTTCTTTACAAGCATATTGACCTGGTTGAGATAAATCTTTTAATTTTGTTAATGTATATCCTTTGCCAAATAGTTTTTCTACATCTTCTTCACTTAAATGTACATGTCTTCCTGATGCTTCAACTTCTATAAATACTTCTTTTTTAACTCTACTTACTACTTCTTGTACTATTTCATTTAATAGGTTTTCCATAAATATCCCCCAACTACTGGTATTGTCCAGTTCTTATTTTATAAATTATAATCCAGAACACTGATGACAATCTATTAAGAGCTTTTATTAAATCTTCTCTCTCAACTTCTCCATATTCACCTTTAAACGCTTCATATGCACAGAGTTCAGCTTCCCTAGTACTAGTTCTTATACTATTTATAAGTACTACTTCTTCACCCATTTTATAAGTTGGAAATTCATGACCTATACCAAAATATTTTTTAGGATTATGAGATTGTTCTCTCAACTCTTTTTCAGATAGACCTAAAAGCTTAAAGCTATCTAATTTTTCTTCTAACACTTCACATCTCATTATCTTCCTTACAAACTCTAATATTTCTTGTAACTCATTTACTAATTTTCCCAGACCTTTTTTGTTACATAAAACTTGAACCTCTAGTATTTTTGATTCTAATGAGTCTATTTTGCCTCTTAAAATTATCCTCTTATGGTCTTTAAATACTAATATATTTCCATTTAAATGAGTCATATGTTCTGGCTTTTCATTTAACTTAGCTCCAAATACAGTTTTGTATTTATAAGATTCTTCTTTTACAGTTTCTTTTATGACTTCCTTATTTTCATTGTTTGTATTTGAAATATTATCAATATATTTTATTTCAATTTTTTTTTCAGCTAAATAAGACTTTGCTAAAGGAGTTATAATCTGACCTTTTTCAATGTAATATTCAGTTATATTCCCTTTGTTTTCGCGCATTTCTTTTCTTATTTGATTTTCTGTTAAAACACTCATTTTATCACATCTCCTATTAGATGTATAAAAGGGGACTCCTCAAAATATATTGACATCCCCTTTTTATCAAATTTAAATTTTATTTACTATATAACCTATTAGTCAACATTTACTTTTGGTAATATAGCATCTACTTCAAAGTGTGGTCTTGGTATAACATGAACAGATATTAAATCTCCAACTCTCTCAGCAGCAGAAGCACCTGCATCTGTAGCAGCTTTAACAGCTCCAACATCACCTCTCACCATTACTGTAACTAAACCTCCACCTACTTGCTCTTTTCCAACTAATTGAACATTGGCAGCCTTAACCATTGCGTCTGCTGCTTCTATTGCTCCTACTAATCCTTTAGTTTCTATCATCCCTAATGCGTTTGCGTTTGCCATAATTCTTACCTCCAAAATTTTATATTAATATTTTTTAAAATTATTTTAGTTTTTTAAAATCTAACATAGCTCTAAAGCTATCTTTTTTACTAATACATTTATTAGCTCTTCTCTATCCATAGAGTCAAATATTGATTTTTCTACTTTAGAATTTGTGCCTCTAAGTTCTTCTATTTCTTTAACTCCATAAGCTATTTTCTTTATATTTAATAAATCTAATGGTCCTACATTATTTGAAGTTGAACTTCCACCTATAGCTCCACACCCTAGTGTTAAGGCAGGTGATAAGTTTGTTGCTCCTCCTATTCCTCCAAGTGCAGATGGTGCATTTACTATTATTCTTGATACTGGCATATTAAGTGCAAATTTCTTTACAAGTTCCTCATCATTAGCATGCATTGAGAATGTGTGACCAGCACCTTCGTTTAAAAGTATCTCTCTAGATTTTTGCATAATAGATTCAATATTTTCCTCTACATAAAATGCAAGTATTGGAGTCAGTTTTTCTCTAGAGTAAGCTACATCATTTCCTACTCTAGATTCTCTTGCTATAAGCACTTTAGCATAACTTGGCACATTACTTAAATTAGCTAATTTAGCAAGTGTTTCTACACTCTTTCCAACTATTTGAGGATTCATTGTTCCATTTGCTCTTAATATAAATTTAGACAGCTTTTCACTTTCCTCTTCATTTAAGAAATAAGCTCCTTGATTTTTCAGTTCATTAACAACTATCTCTTCCATAGATTTTTCTACTATTATAGATTGTTCAGATGCACATATTACACCGTTATCAAAAGTTTTAGAATCTAATATTCTTTTAACTGCTAACTTAATATCTGCACTCTTATCTATAAATGCTGGTCCATTTCCTGGTCCTACACCTATGGCAGGTGTTCCTGATGAATAAGCAGCTCTAACCATAGCTTCTCCACCAGTTGCTAAAATAAGTTTAGTATCTTTATGCTTCATTAATTCATTAGTACCTTTAAGGCTAGGATTAGTTATACCTAATATAATATCCTCTGGACACCCTGCTTTTATAGCTGCCTCACTTATTATTTTTATAGTCTCAAGTATACATTTTTTTGCATTTGGATGTGGTGAGAAAATTATTGAATTTCCTGATTTTATAGAAATCATAGCTTTGTAGATTACTGTTGATGTTGGATTTGTTGATGGTATAAGCCCTGCTACTACTCCTACTGGTGTAGCTATATCAACTGTTTTTTCTTCTTTATTTTCACCTATTATCCCAATAGTCTTCATATCTTTTATGGCTTCATATAACATTTTAGATGCAAATGTATTTTTAACTATTTTATCTTCATATTTTCCAAATCCAGTTTCTTCGTTGGCCATTTTAGCTAATTTAGCGGCATTTTCATATGCTGCATCTGCTATTGACTTAACTATTTTATCTATTTGTTCTTGGCTCATTCTAGAAAGTTTAACTTGAGCTTCTTTAGCCTTTTTTACAAGATTTCTAACTTCTTGTATAGATAATAAATCTTTATCTAAAATTTCCATATCTATTTATCCTCTCTAATCAATTTATCAACTAAATCTACTAGGTCTTCTTTTTTCAAAGAGTTTAATTCTTTATTAGTCAAAGAAGAATTGTATTCTCTAGCTAAATTTTTTAGTTCTTTTACATTCATGTTTAGTAAGTTTCTATTATTAGTAACCCCATCTCTTACTGGTTTTACTTCTTCTAAAGTTTCTATATTTCCATTTTCGTTTTCTTCAACTTTTATATCTTCTTCTAATGTTTCTATATTTGTATTTGCATTTTCTTCAACTTTTATATCTTCTCTTAAAGTTTCTATATTTGTATTTTCTTCAATTTTCACATCTTTTTCTAAAGTTTCTGTATTTGTATCTTTATTTTCTTCTATCTTCATATTTTCTTTGATTGGTATTTCGCTAACTTTATTATATTTTTGAGTAGCTCTTTCTTCTTTTTTCAATAAATTATCAGCTACTTCTTTATGTATCCTTGGTATTACATGAGTTGCTCTTAATACTCCAACTTTATTTGCGGCCACTTCTCCAGCTTCTATAGCTGATTTAACTGCTCCTACATCTCCAACTATTGTTAATGTAACTATTCCCGCTCCTACTTTGTCAATGCTAAGTATATTTACACTAGCAGACTTTACACATGCATCACATGCCTCTATTGCAGCAACATATCCTATTACTTCTATTAAACCTACAGCATTCATTTATCTTTAAAACCTTGTTGGGTCATCAGCTACAGATTTAACAGCTTCAGCAAAAGCATCACAAGCTGCTTTACAAGCTGATTGAGACCCTGTAAGCAATGCTCCACCAAAGTTTGTTTCAGTTGGAGGTGCAAATAATTCACATAGACTTACATCTGCTGCTTTTAATGCTGCATCTAGTGCATACATAGCTTCTAAAGGTGGTGCTACTAAATAAGCTATGGCTTCTCCTTCATTGATTCCTGCCACTTTAGAAAGATATGTTCCTGTTCTAGATACACAGTGAGCATAATATACTATTGAATCATCATCATTTGCACTTATAAAAGTTGATCCATATTCTAGAAAATCAACTACTGCATTTAATCCACTTCTTACTTCAGCTGGGCTTGGTCCTGCTATTATACCTAATACTTCCCCAGCAAGTTTTGTTGAAGCATTTGTAGCTCCTGCATACATTGACTTTGCATATACAACATCAACTTCTGAAGCTTTTGTTGCTTCATCAAGGGCAGTATATGTCACATCATCACAATCAGCAGTTATAAACCCTAAACTTTTATGGTCTGAATTTAATTCTAGCTTTTGTGCAATTTCTGGACTTACGTTTGAAATCATTTTAATTCCCAATATTTTAGGACGAATTATATCATTTTTCATAACTTGTACTCCTTTAAGTTATTATTTTAAATCAATTCCAGAAGCTTTCTTATCTAAAATTGTTTTTATAAGTTCAGCTATATGTGCACCTGCTTCAACAGCAGTAGTTCCACCTTTATGGATGTTTGATACCACTGTTCTCTTAGCTTCTGCTATACCAACTTTAGGCTTGTATGTAAGATACGCTGACATAGATTCTGCTGTAACAAGACCTGGTCTTTCTCCAATTAACACACATACCACTTCACAACCTAACTCTTCACCTAAATGGTCCATAGCCCCAACTCTACAATGTTTAACAAATACAATATCTCCCACTTCAATTCCATACATCTTTAAACCTTGCTTTATAGCCATAATACAATCATTTGAGTTGGCTTCTATAGCAGCTGAACTTAGTCCATCACCTGCCATTATTAATACCTTTTGATTTGTACCTATTTGCGTTTTTATAAAATCTATAGTTTCACTTGAAAATTTTCTTCCAAGGTCTGGTCTAGTTAAAAATTCATCTTTATCCTTACATAAAGTTTCTATTTTTATTAAGTTGCTATTTTCCACAAAATCTTCATCTACGTAAGAGAAAACGGCATCTTGTGCAGCAGCATGGTCTGCTCTAAATCTTAAAACTGTTTCTGTTTTATATCTAGCTCCACATCTACCTATGCCTATTCTTGCAGGAGTTTTAGATTTCATATCTAAATAGGCTTCTGCATCCTTAGGATTTTTTACTAATAATTGCTTTTTTAAATCTATTTCCGTTATATCTTCTATGCAAGCATCATCATCTACTGTACTTTTATTTACTTTGTCTACTGTATTTTCAACAACTTCATTTATAACACTAGAATCGATTTGACCAGCCATTTGATTTACTAACTGCTCTACTAATGCTTTTAAATCTTTTTCATTCATACTTAAGACCTCCTACCCTAATAATATTGATGCATCTCCAGCTTTTTCTGTTAATTTACCATCTTTAGAGAAGCCCATTTGTTCCATCCAAGCATCAAACTCTTTTATTCCTGTAAGTCCAAACATTTCTCTAAGTGATGCTGTCTCGTGGTATCCTGTAGTTTGGTAGTTAAGCATTACATCATCTCCATGAGGTATTCCCATAAAATATGTACATCCAGCTGTAGTTAATAATATGGCTAAATTTTCCATATCGTTTTGGTCTGCTTTCATATGGTTTGTATAGCAAACATCAACACCCATTGGCAATCCATGTAATTTACCCATAAAGTGGTCTTCTAGTCCTGCCCTCATTACTTCCTTTGCATCATATAGATATTCTGGTCCTATAAATCCAACTACTGTGTTTACTAAAAATGGCTCAAACTTTTTAGCAAATCCATAACATCTAGCTTCCATAGTAACTTGGTCTATTCCATGATGTGCTTCTGAAGAAAGCTCTGAACCTTGCCCTGTTTCAAAATACATTACATTTGGACCAGTAGCTGTCCCATGCTTTAAAGCTAAATTTCTTGCTTCTTCAATAGTTGCTGAATTGAATCCAAAAGCTTCGTTTCCTTTCTCAGAACCAGCTATCGATTGGAATATTAAATCTGTTGGAGCTCCATTTCTTATAGCTTCCATTTGTGTCGTAACATGAGCTAACACACAAGTTTGAGTAGGTATTTTATATTTTTGTTTTACTTCCTCAAATCTCTTTAGTACTTTAGTTACACTTTCAACTGAATCATCAACTGGGTTTAATCCAAGTACGGCATCACCTATTCCAAAAGTTAATCCTTCTAGAAGTGATGCAAGTATCCCATCTGGGTCATCTGTTGGATGGTTTGGTTGAAGTCTAGCTGATAGAGTACCTTCTTCGCCTATTGTTGTATTACAATGAGCTGTAACTTTAATTTTTTTGGCTGCATAAACTAAGTCCATATTTGACATTAGCTTTGCAACTGCTGCTGTCATTTCTGAAGTTAATCCTCTTGATATTCTTTTTATATCTAAACTACTTGTTTCACTATCTAATAGCCACTCTCTAAGTTCTGAAACAGTCCAGTCCTTTATTTCACTATAAACTTTTTCATTTACACCATCTTGAATTATTCTTGTGACCTCATCTTCATCATAAGGAACTGCGGGATTGTTTCTTATATCCTCTAATTTTATATGAGATAAAACTACTTTCGCTGCAACTCTCTCTTCGGCACTTTGAGCTGCAAGACCAGCTAGCTTATCTCCAGACTTTTCTTCATTTGCTTTTGCCATTACATCATATAGTCCTTTGAACTGATAAGTGCGCCCAAATAATTTTGTCTTTAAAATCATCTCCTTACCCCCTTTTTTAATTAAAAACTAATGTCTTTATTACTACAGGTAACACTTTACCTTCAGCTATTGGCTTTCCAATATCTATGTAGTCTCCATTTTCAACCTTAATACTATCTATACAAATAATATCTTTTTTGTAATCTAAAACTGCACAAATAGATTGTCCTAGTACTTTTGCCATGTCATTTTCTATAATTACTACAAATGGCAAGTCATTTTCTATAATTTCTTTCATACCACTTACTAATCCACGTGCATACTCTTGTATTTCTAAAAAGCTTGGATTCTTGCTTCCTTCTATAGCTATAACAATTTTTTGTAAGTCATTTTCTAACTTAAACCAATTTAACTTATTTTTTATACTTTCACTTAATGCCTTTTCATCGCTAGTTTCTTCTTCTCTTGATAGTTTTAAAACAGGTAGATTTTTAAGTGGAAAATCCTCACTTGTATAAGTTATAGTACTTCCACTTACTTCAGTCGTATGAGAACCAGCACCTACTACTGTAGCTCTAATAGTCTCTAATGGAGTTATTACATTTATTTTTTTTAGTTCCTCACAATTTTTTATTGCTTGCCCTAATAAAATACCTAAGTCTCCATATTTAAAATATTCATCTATGTTTTTATCATAGTAGATGTAATCAGCGACCCCACCAGAAAAAGATATGTTCTCTATCTTTTCACTTAAATTTATAGATTTATTGGTTACTATAAACTCAAATAGACTTGTTTTCTTTTTTATTCCTATACTTTGTAGTATTAAATCAACCATTATATCTATTATTGGCTTTGTGTTTTCTATAGTTGCTATAGTTCCTATTTGAAGACCTAAATTATAATCTTTTATGATTTTTTCTATCTTAGGTGATATATAAGTTATTTTTTTGCTATGCTTGTCTATTTTTATAAGTCTCCCACCTATATCTAGACAACCAGTATCTAAGACTTCACCTCTTTTAAATAAAGCTAAATTACTAGTTCCGCCACCTATATCTAGATTTACAACACTAGTTGAATGATTTTTAGAATAAATATGAGCCCCTGCTCCTTTACCAGATATGATACTTTCTAAATCTGGTCCTGCTGTTGCCACCACAAAGTCTCCTGCAAATCCACTTAAATTATGAAGTACATAATTTGCATTTTCTTTTCTAGCTGTTTCACCAGTTATAATAACTGCACCTGTATGTATGTCTTCTTTAGATATATTTGCTTTTTTATATTCACTATCAACTATGTTTTTTATTTCATTTCCATTTATCTCATTGTTGGAGATAAGAGGTGTAAAGTATATTTCACTTTTATATACAATTTCTTTGTCTATTATACTTATCCTAGGTACTGAAAAACTAGATGCAGTGTTTTCAACTATCAATTTAGAAAATATTAGTTGAGTAGTACTTGTCCCAATATCTATCCCAACACTTAATAACTCTTCTCTCATTTTCTCACCTCATAATTTAAAAGCATTTCTTAAACAAAGAAGTTAGATTGTTCTATAGACTATCAATATTTTTCTTCCAATGACCTTATCTCATTTAAATATTCAAATAACTCATCTATACCTACATCATCTATTGTGTCTACTTTAAATATTTTATTGACTCCTGCTAAAGTTAATCTTTCTATTCCTAAATCTATTTGATTTTTATCTAATTTATTTATCTTAGTCATAATGCCTATAGTTTCTTTACAAAATATACTTGCAAAGCCTGGTGCCATATAATTTTCTTCTTGAGTTGCATCATAAACTATAGCCACTACTTTAGCATCTACAGCTGTAGTTATTAAAGCGTTATACAATGCTCTATTTTCCATATATTCACCTGGGGTATCTATTGCATTTTTATAAATTTCTATTGACTGTGTTTTCTTATATCGAATCTCTAGTTCATCTAGTTTTTGGCAAAGAGTAGTCTTTCCACTACTTGTTTTTCCCATAAAAATTATATTTTTCATTTTATGTCCTCGTTATCTTAGTTGATGAAAAATTCAACATCTCACCTAACACTTCTAATACTTCATTTAATGCAGATTCTACAGAACTTACATCTCCAGATATTACTAAAGACCCACTAAATCTATCTATAAATCCAAGCGATATATCTGATGATTTTGTTGCCACATCTGCTGCTATTATTGAAGCTTCACTCGGCGTTATTGTAAGAATACCGATTGCATCTTTTCTATCTAGTATTAATCCTAACTTTTTGTATATATCCTCATTTGGATTAGCTATTATATGAGCAAGTGTTACTTGCTTTCCTGGAACATATTCTTGTATAATTCTTTGTTTAGTTTCTTCGCTCAATTTTGCCCCCTAATTTTTATTACATTTTTACTTGATTTTATTTAGTATTTCTATTATGTCTTCTTCTATGGGAACTTTAGGATTTGCATTAGTGCATCCATCTTGAATAGCCAAAACTGCTATTTCACTCTGTAAATTACTTAATTCTTCCAAACTTACATTGCATTCTCTCAATTTAATTGGCATGTTTAATTCTTTTTGTAGCTTTTTTATTTCATTAACTAAACTCTTCACACCACTTCTTGTATTTGAAGTACTAAGACCTATTAACTTTGATATTTGTGCATATTTTTTTGCTGATAATGAGTAGTCTGTATTCGAATATCCTGTGATATTAGCATTGTATTCTATTACATGTGGCAATAATATTGCATTTGCTCTTCCATGTGGTATATGAAATTTTCCACCTAGAACATGCGCTATGGAGTGATTTATTCCTAATGATGCTTGATTAAATGCCATTCCTGCTAGACAAGATGCATTATGCATTTTTTCTCTAGCCTCTAAATCATTTCCATCCTTATATGCTTTCAATAAATATTCAAATACTAGTTTTATTGCCTTTTCAGCAAGTGCATCAGAAAAATCATTAGCATTTACTGATACATATGCTTCTAATGCATGTGTCAAAACATCCATTCCAGTATCTGCTGTTATAAAATCTGGTACTGTTTTAACCAACTCTGGGTCTAGTATCGCTATATCTGGAATTAATTCATCTGACACTAGAGGATACTTTGCACCTTTTTGCTTATCTGTTATTACAGAAAATGATGTTACTTCTGAGCCAGTTCCACTTGTTGTTGGTATAGCAATAAATTCGATTTCATTAGTTCTTAAAATTTGCTTTGAAAAGTCCTTTATAGCTTTAGCTGCATCTATTGCAGAACCTCCACCTAAAGCTATTACTGTATCTGGCTTTATATTTTTTAATACTTCGATGCCTTGTACTACTGTATCTATAGGTGGGTCTGGTACTATATCACTAAATACTTCATATGTACTGTGTTTTAAATTCACCAAGATTTTATCTATAGTTTTTGATTTAACCATAAAAGGGTCTGTTATAACCAATACTTTTTTACCTTTTATCTCTTGTAAGTATTCTAAAGAACCTACTCCAAATTTTACTTTGGTTTTTATTTCAAAATTATTCAATCTAATCTCCTCTTTTATAAAAACTTATTTAAAATTAAACAATTGTTAAGCAAAAGCCCCACAGAACAACCTATGGAGCTTTTATTAAGCTTTCAATATTTCGTTATGACATTATTTTAGTAAATATTGGATTTTAGTAAAGTCAAGAATCTTGTATATTAATACTTTATGTTATGCTTTTTCTTATAAGCTATATGAGATATAAATTCATACATTATACCCGCAGCTGTAAGTGAAGTAACATTTCCAGCATCATATTGTGGCGCAACTTCAACAAGGTCATAGCCTACTATATTTAAATCCTTTAATCCTCTTATTATTTCTAATGTTTGGGCAGATGAGAATCCACCTATAACAGGAGTTCCTGTCCCTGGTGCATATGCTGGGTCAACAAAATCTATATCAAATGTAAGGAATGCTTTTGAATCACCAACACGTTGTTTAATTCTTTCTATTATTTCTTCTGTAGTCATCTTATGACATTCAACAGCTTTTAAAACTTCATATCCTAAATCAGTTGAATGGTACTTATCTTCTTCACCATAATAACCTTCTCTTATTCCAACTTGAATTGATTTAGATGTATCAACAAGGTTTTCTTTAGCAGCATGGTAGAAAGGTGTTCCATGACTATAAGGCTTTCCAAAATATTCTGCTATTGTGTCATAATGAGAGTCAAAGTGTATTAAAGCAACTGGTCCATGAACCTTATGACAAGCTCTTAATTCTGGTAATGTTACACTATGGTCTCCTCCCATAGCTATTGGAATTACACCATTTTCAAAGATAGGTAACATACCCTCTGTAATTACATCAAATGTATCTTCTACATATCCTGGCACAGAGCCTAAATCACCATAGTCTACCCCAGAACAATAGTCAAATATACCAACATCAAGAACTGGATTATATGGTTTACAACCTAGAACTGACATTTCTCTTATTGATGATGGACCAAATCTAGCACCAACTCTAAATGTAGCACATGAATCAAATGGTATACCAAGAACAGCAAAATCTACATCGTCTGTTGTAACTACATTTTGTAATCTCATGAATGTTTTAATTCCTGCAAATCTAGGTGATTTTAAAGAATTTATTGTTTTATATTTAATCATAACTACTCTCCCCAATTTTTATTATTTTTGTTATTTTTTTATCAAATTTATTTTAAGCTTCAGATACACCATCTTCTTTTTCCATCTTAAGAACGTATGGAACTGCAATTAATTTTGCAAATATTATACCTATTATTCCACCTACGATTTGACCAACAAGTATTGCAATAACCAAGTTTGGTTGAAAATTGACATTGAAAGCTATAAAATCTCCTAAAGAATATCCTGCACAAACTAAAAATGACATAGATATTACTTTACTTGTCGGTTTCATATCTTTAACTAGTCCAAAAATTGCGATACCATTTGCCATACATGCAACTAATCCAGCACTACCTGCGCTATCTAGTCCAGCTATTGAACCAAGTTTTTCCAGTGGCTTTTTAAAATACTTACGTATAAGGTAAACCATTGGAAATGCTCCACAAAGCATCATTGCAATACTCCCTAGAAGCTCAATAGACCTAAACATTTCTTTCTCATCTGCAAACATTGGGTCAAATCCCCAACTCCCAAATACTTTAGTGAAAATACCTGTATAGTGTTCAACAATAGATGATACTACGACTATTATTAATATGCTTGTAAGACCTTTTCCAAAATACATGAATCCTTTTATCATTCCATTAGGGAACAACTTTAACCCTAATGCAAGCAACACACACACCACAACAATAGGAATTAGATTTTGGAAAATCATTAGCATACTTAAATTTAATGTATAGTTAGAACTTCCTACTGTAGAAAGTGTCGTACGTATCGTAGGATTTGTAAGTAATGCAACCATATATGACGTGAATACTCCAAAAGGTACTGATAAAAATCCAGACATAGCTCCTAAAGCTAAGTACTTGTAATCTTTTTTATCTAAAATTGAAAGTCCTATTGGAATATTAAATGCCACTGTAGATGCACACATAAATCCAACTGCTAATACTATCACTAATATTTCACTCGTTTTCCCAATCTCTATAGCTAAAGCATATGAACCGCAATCTGGTGGCATAATCATAGCTGCTGCTACCACTGGGTCTGCGCCAAACATACTAAACAACTTCCCAAATATTTTCTCTACCCCGACTTTTAGATACGGAACAGATACCATAAGACCTACTATTGGTATAAACATCGTTGCCATAGTATGTAAGCCTTCATCAAAAGATTTAGCTAGCTCTGATTCTTCTTTGAAAATCTTTGCTAATCCTCCAGCTACACAACAAGCCATGATGATATACAGTACTGAGTCTCCTAATAATTCCATACAGTATACCCCCTATGTACTAAAAACATTAATCAGCTCTTTATTACTTAATTTTTATTATATTTCTTATGCTAATAAATACTTCTTATGCTAGTGTCTCTACAGATTCTGTAAAGTTAGGGTCATTTATTATATCTAAGTAATGGTCAAAGTTTTCATCCTTCATAAATTCTATACAATCAGCTGCACGAGTTCTTCCATATTCCCAATAGAAGTCATGGTCTTTACCATATGTTATTTGAACTAATGACCATAAAGACCAATGTGCATTAACTAAAAACTTACTTGTAAGTAATCTTGCTCTTTGTTCTTCTGTTGGTTCTCCACCAAAGTATGTTCTTACATAAAGCTCTTCTTTATCTTTTGGAAGAGGATTTTCTACGCACACACATGCCATATCGTAAAATCTATCATTTGTTCCACCGTATTCCCAGTCTATTACACGCATAACTTTTCCATCATACATAAAGTTTTCTGCTAGTGTATCATTGTGACAAGGAACTAATTTTTGTGGGTTATTTTGATAAGCAATTTCTATTATATCTACTTTTTCTGTTATACTATCCCATCCATCATATCTCTTATCAAATCCATTTTCTTTAAGTATTTGTAAGTACTCTTTCATCTTAGCTATTGGATTAAATACACTTTTAAACTCCATTCCACTATCGTGGTATTTTCTCATAATTTCTGCTGATTTCATAACTACATCTGAATTATTTATAAAATCCTCTGCATGCATTGTATCTGATTTTATAAATTCACAAAGTTGTGAACCTGTTTTTGGGTCATAGTAATATATTTCTGGAGCTATTCCAAGACATGACATTAAAGAAGCATTGTGCTTTTCTGCTGGACGATTTATATATCCTGCTGTCCCTACTCCTGCCACACGCATTGCTATTTGAGTGCCATCTTCAATCTCAAGCTTAAAGTTTTTATTTGTAAGCCCGCCTGGCATTATTTCTATTTTGCTAAGTTCTTGGCTAAATGCTGTTTTTGTTAAATTAATTAACCTAAGGAAATCTTGAATTTCATACGGTTGTATTACCTCTCCAAATACTGACATATTTTCTCTTATACTTTCATTTTTCATAATAATTTCTCCTTTGTATGATTTGTTTTTGATTAAAACTTTTTCTATTAAAAACCATTTCCCTTTGATTAGAATTCTATATCTTTGTGCAACACAAAGGTCAACACTATTTTTGTTTAATTTTTTGTTATAATGAATTTTTTTATATATTCTTTGGGTTTTATCTCTATTTGTGCAAATAAAAAAGGGGTTATCTCAAAATGGATTTTGAAAGTTTTGTAAAAAATAATGATTTTGGAATTAGAATAGCAGAAGGTCTATGAGCATCTAAATAAATAAAAGAAAATTCAAAATCTAAAATAAGAAAAGATATTGTAAAATATATTATATAATTTCGAATTTTCACATAAATAAATAGAATATAGAATAATGTAATATATTTATGTCATATTCCTTATGATAAAATTGAACTATGTTAAGGGGGAATTTAATATGCCATTTACTGAAATATGTGTTTATCAAGTCAAGCCACAAAAGGTGGACGAGTTTGAAACGCTTATGCTTGAAGTTAAGAGTTTTTTAGAAAAGCAAGAGGGGTTACTTTTACTTCGATTTACCAAAAGAGAGTATCACATAGACTTAGAACAAATTAAAGAGGGGCTTCCTCCTCCCAAACTTACTCGCATTGTAAAAAGCGTTAAGTATATGCTTTATTGGGAGTTTGACACGAAAGAAAATTATGGAATTGCACAAAAAAACCTTTATGATAG
Source organism: Clostridioides sp. ZZV14-6153 (assembly GCF_020657855.1). Taxonomy (NCBI): domain Bacteria; kingdom Bacillati; phylum Bacillota; class Clostridia; order Peptostreptococcales; family Peptostreptococcaceae; genus Clostridioides; species Clostridioides sp. ZZV14-6153. Next base: position 48,152 of record NZ_JAGWCZ010000010.1, read on the forward strand.
TTATTGGAAATCTATCGAAAAGTGCTTAATAGTGCCACATGACTAAAAAAAGAAACCACATTCTGTTTTGTATAGAATATAGTTTCTTGAATTTTAAATAATTAAAAGCAATCTTTTATTTTTTGAATTTTCTAATTTTATAGTAGACAACTTTATTAATTAACTCTTAAATTTTTATCTTCTCTACAAAACTTTTTTCTTATTAAGAAATATGCAGAGATTACAACAAGTTCTATCGCTAAAAATATACCATAAGTAGCTATAGAATCTATACTGTCTATACCATTTCTAAAGAAAATTAATGCTACTCCTGCTACTATAATTCCTATAGCATTTTTACCTATAGCATTCTGACCAAAACCATAAAAAGAAGGGAAATTTCCTTTTATCTCAACAACTGTCAAAATCAATCCAATTACTATAAATAATGCTCCTACAACTTCCATAATCATACTAGCCATTTTACACCCTCCTCATTAGAGAATTAACCACTACTATAAAAATATCTTGCTTTTATAATTACATTATATATTCAATTGAACATTTTTGGAAGCATTATTCAAAAATAATTTTTCATTCTATTTAAATTTATTTTTCATATTAAAATCATCCCAATTTTTATATAAATATTAATCTAACCTTTATAGTTTTATATATTAGAAGGCTTGTAAATAAATTTATTTTATAAAAATCTATTCACAACCTTTTATATACATTTATATATTATATATAAAGAAAATAACAGCTAAATAACCAATATTTTTTTAATTATTAATTTTGATTATAAATTTCTTCAATCTCATTCTTACTCAAATCAACTAGTTCATAAATTTCCTTTAGACTATGTCCCTTGTCTTTCAACCTTATGATAAATTTACGATTTATTTGTAAAGTTGTTTCATTTTTTCCTATTTCTATTCCCTCTCTTAAAACTTCTTCTCTAAAACTTCTACTTCTATCCATAATGTAAGCACCTCTTTTCAGATTTAATAAATATTCTTCATTACTACCTAATTCCTTTAACCTATCTAATGCCTTTTTAACAATAGTATCATTCTTAGCTATAACCCTGACATCCAAGTTAGAAGGATTATTGATAAGTTTTCCCCATAATATAATTCTATCTACTATGTTATCATGTCTATTAATCTTAGGAAGCTCTACAAAATACAGCACTGTTTTCTTTGAATAAATCTCTGGATGACCATCCATAGTTAATCTCATACAATTTACATAATCATCTATTTGCCTATATTTTACATGATTTAGTATATGTATTCCAATAGTTTTTCCAATATCTTTATATTTCTTGCCTTCTTCTAATTTCTTTCCATGTACAAGATTTAAGTAATACTCAGCTCTTTCTCCATAGTCATCTTCAAGGGCTCTTTGCATTTCAATATTTATATGATTCTTTTCTTCATCCTCGGCTAAAATGTCTAATCTAGGTCTTTTCTCGCCAATATAATTAATAGTTGGGTCAGTTTCAACTCTGATTATCTTCTTGATTTGTGTAAATGGCTTAATGTTTTTATTGGCATTTGAAGCATATTTTATAATATCATTTATGAAATTTGATAGTAAATCATAGTCATTATGTAAGGTAAATAGTGATTTAAATACTTCATCATATTCAGGTTTAGCATAACCATCTTCTGTTATAACTTGACCAATATTTTCATCTGTTAATATTTCTTTTGGAATTAGATTTCTAAGTTTGTCTAGCTCCTCATTAGAAAAAATATCTTTTTTTAATATATCATTTATTTTACTTGTCCATTCTCTATCTTTTTCTTCAACTATGGTTCTTCTATACTCTTTTGCAGTTTTTCCAATTTCTAAGCCATATTTCATCCCAACACCACTTTCTTTTATTATATCAATTATTTATTGATTAATCTTGCTTTTTACATCCTTACCTCCTATTTTTTGTATTATTTACAAATGTAATTTAAGGTTTTATTGGTTAAAATTAGCTTTATTTTCTCTTATATTTATTATTGTCCAAACTTGTATTTTTTAAAATAAAATAGAGCATGTTATCCATGATTTTTAAGAATCACAAATAAGACACTCTATCAGTAACATTTTATATTAGAGCTTATTTATAATATATTACAATAAGATTATTCCTACTAAAAATCTTATTACTCACGATTGATTATTAGATATATTATATAAATATTTAAAGCTAATACGATTGATATTATTCTTTATTATACAATGTGCAACCCGTTTTCTTATTAAAAAGCTGAGCCCATTCTTCTGTACAGTAAAAAACAATACACTCCTGATAACCATCTCCCATGAAAAATAACTGTTTGATATTTTTTTCTTTTTCAAAAACTTCATTCATAAAATATAGCATTTTTTCATTAAACCAGTCATAATTAACTTCTACTTCACACATATACGGATTACTATTGTAGTAAAAACTTATTGTCTGCATGCCAGTTCCTTGATTGAAATCTACTTGGCTTGTGTCTTCTACAATTTGTGTGATTTCAAATTCATTGTTATTAATAGATAAAATTCCTTGCAAAAATATGGTATACATATCATGTCCTTCTACATCAAAACTGTATACTTGAGAAGATTTAGGTATCCATATCCCAGTATTGTAATCGTAAGAACCCCTGCCAAGAATGGTTAAAAGCATGGCTGTTTTATTCATTGAATCTAATACCTCTGATGGCATGATGTTCCAAGTATCTTCAAGATGTTTAATTGCTTCATCTGTAATGCCATGAATACCCAATTCTTTAAGAGTATTAGCTACTTCCTGAAAAGTCATTTGGTTAGAATCTACCATAATATTTTCCTCCTTAGATAAGCTACTATTACCTTTTTAGTTATTATTTCAATCACTTAGCCAATAAAAAATATCGTGCATAATGTAATTATAATTTTATTTTCTATCAAATCTGATTGGTTTGCAAGCTAATAGTATCAAATCAAATTGGACAAAACAACTTTGTTATTTCTTTGAAGCAGATTTTTAAATATCTGAATAAAGTCAAGAAAATACTATCTTCACAGTTTTCCCTGTAATAAAATCTAGTTTTGTATCTATATACGTCCCTTTGTGAATGAATTTCATTCAATAGATAATTTAAAAAAATACTTGAGATTTAAAGAAGTTTTGAGTTAAAAATTTACAACAGGATAGAGTATTATATGTAATATTTTTTATGTTTATATTTCGCTTTCTCTTTATGTTTTTAGTTTTATTTTTTTGCTTTGTATTTTTATCTTTTTCTGCCTTTTTCTTTATTTTTATTTGTCTTTTTATATTAGTTTCTATTTTTTAACAGTTACAATATATGAAGTATGATTCACTTTCTTCCATGTAATATTTCTAAAATCTACAGATAACAATTTACATATTTCTTTTTCTGAGTACATTTTTACATCTCCATCTTTGCTGTACTTTATGAAAACATTCATTATATGTCTAAATAAAAATGGTTGCCAACAGTCACAAATTATCAGGGTTCCTTTTGACTTTAATACCCTACAAACCTCTGACAATACCTTATCGGGTTTAGGATAATGATGAAAAGAATCATTACAATATACAACATCAAAAAATTCATTTTCAAATGGCAAATACTCTGAATCTCCTAAAACTAAGGTAGCATTCTCTTTTAATTTATTTTTTGCTATATCTAACATATTCTCAGAAATATCAATTCCATAAGCCTTTTTCCTACAATCTTCATTTAAAATAGCTTGTAATACTGCTCCTGTTCCACACCCTAAATCTAAAATAGTATCATATGAAATATCTGAAAGTGTTTTAAGTAAGACTGGATAAAGCTTTCTTGCATGTTGCCCCTTTATGTCTTGGTCATAGATATCCGCTTGATTATTAAATGTTTTTCTTGATTTTTCTTTTATATCTGTCATATCTAAACTCCTCCTTTCTTATATTGTTCACAGTATATCACAGGTAGTTCTTTATGTCAATGAATGATATTCATTCACTTTAAATATTTAATATAACTATATTAAGTTCTCTATAGTTATATTAATATTCAATTTATACTATGTGTATTATGATTAAGTTATATTATGCGTATTATGATTAAGTTATATTATGCGTATTACGTTTAAGTTCCATTATTCATATTATTCTTAAGTTATGCTATATATATTATATTTATTTAGTCAATTTGACCTTTTTATATTTTTTCTCTCTTCTAACTTTTATAAAACAATCATAAAATAAAGTATCATAATAATTACTCATACTTATCACGCATTTTTCTGTTTTATCTGTGACCTTTTATCTTGTCTCTGTAAATTTCACAATTAATATTTTGCCCTAACTAGTTCCTACCTTTAAAAATTTATTTTTAGAACCTATCAATTTTATTCTTTAATTTTCTCTTTACTTTAAAGATAAATCGGTCACAGTACTGTTCGTTTTTTACCAACAGCTCATATGCATCCATAATCCCAATAGATTGTACGAAACCAAAAATACCAACTGCCAATCCCAAAAATACAAGTGAATGATATTCTGTCCATTCAATGTACCCTCTAGCTGTTACCGCAATAATAAGAATACCAACTACAAACAAAAATGTACTTGGAATAGCAACTAACTTGTATTTTTTCTTGATTGAAATATATTCCTTTGATAATTCTTTCAAAAACTCATAATCAAATAACAATGGCTCTTTTCTCAAGATTTTATAATCTTCTTGTTCTGTAAACATCCCAAGTATAACAACACCAATACCTAAAACAACACACACTGCTATTCCTAAAATACGCCAACTTGTATGAGTTGGAAGCATTACATAAGGAATACCTGCTAATGCCCAAAACAAAAAACATAAACCCAAATATTTACATTCTCTTTTCTCATTGATAAGATAACCTCTTGCCACTTCCTTGCTTACATAATATCCCTTTTCATTTGTTCCTTTTATTGATTTCTCATCTTTTAATAAAAAATCAATTGATACTTCAAAGATATTAGATAGTAGTAAAAGTTTTTCTGTTTCAGGAAATCCTTGATTGTTTTCCCACTTACTAACCGCCTGTCTTGTTGTTCCGATTTGTTCTGCAATTGCTTCCTGTGATAGCCCTTTTTCTTTTCTCAACTTAAATAATTTTTCACCAAAATTCATATATTATTACCTCCTGTGATTTGATATCCAAATATTATCAAACTATTATGTTAAATTCTATATTTTAAGAAATGCACATTGTCAACTTCAAGTTGCACTCATGTAATTTGTTGCTAAAACATGATTTTATAATAATTTTTGCTTCTCTTTTTGTATTATAGCATCAATGGAAATCTAAATCCTTTCCTTTCTATTTTGGAAGTAATATTTATCAAAATATGATTTTATTAAGTGTACAAACATTTGATTAACAATAGGCTTTTGATTTATGTTCTAAATACAGCATATCCACACATTGAGATTCCCCTTCAAAAATTGGCTCTGGATAATTATCTATAAAAAAGTTTTTAACCTTATGTGAATAAACAAATCCAAATTTCTCATAAAACGGGATTCCACTTTCAGCTGTACCCACAATCATTGATGGATACTTTTCACTATAAACATCTAAAATATGATTTATCACCTTTGATGCGTAGCCCCTATTTTGAAAATGTTCATATGTAGCAATATTTTTTAATTCACATGTTTCTTTAGAAATTTCATTTACAACTGCTATACAAGTGAGTTCATCATTATCATACAAAGCATACATAGTGCCTTCATCAAGATACTTATCAATCATTACCTCATATGGGTCAGCCAACAACAAAAGGTCAATATGACCTTTTTTATTTTTATCTATAGTTTTTATTTCTATCATATATATCTCCTCTTTTCAGCATATATTTCTTTTATGTTTTTGATAAACATAACTAAATGATAATACAATTAGAACACTGAATGATTATTACTATCTAGTTTTACTATCTGGTTTTATTGTATTTAATCCTTTTTAGTTTTTAATACTAAATTGATAATAGAATACATTTTTAGAAGAATCAAGAGTAATTACAACTTATAGGTTAAAAAAACTTTAATTGTGTATATGTATCTGATTTCTTATAGGCTTCTATAATGTCTTTCATCTCTGTCAAAATACCATAACGACCACATTCTTTTTTTAGTACTTGTTCACATCTCTTTCCATTCAAGCTAGGACATACATAATTTAGTCCATATGTCTTTTGATACTGAAATACTAGTTTTTGCGATATATTCTTTAAATGCTTATAAAAAAACTCTCTTTGACCATTACGCATTGTCATTCCATACATACAATAGATAAACTTTGCATTAGCCTTATGTGCTTTTTCAACAATTGCTCTTATCTCATTCTCATTGTCAGTCAAAAATGGTATCAAAGGTGTCAATAATATCCCACAAAATATTCCAGCATCATTAAGCTGTTTTACTGCTTCAAATCGTTCAGAACTTAGACTCACATTAGGTTCTATTTTCTTTGCTAATTCGTCATTTGCAGTGGTTATAGTCACTTTGACAATGGCAGAATTATTTCTTGTTATTTCTTTCAAAATTAGTATATCTCTAACTACCAAACTACTTTTTGTATCAATAGATACTCCAAAATGATTTTCTGAAATTAAATTCAATGCTTGTTGAGTAATGCAAAGGTCTTTTTCAAAAGGATTGTATGTATCAGACATGGCTCCAATACCGACAACTCCTTTTTTTCGCTTTGAATGTAACTCCTTTTTTAGAGTTTCTATCACATTTTCCTTATATCTCACTTGGTCAAAATTTTCTATGTTGTATACTGTGCTACGACTGTCACAATAAATACAACCATGAGGACAACCACGGTAGAGATTCATATTATAATCAATCCCAAACCATCTTGAGTTGTCAAATTTAACTTTCTGTAAAATTTGTTTTGCTGGTATACTTTTAATCATTATTAACCTCTTTTACTATCAGCATCTATAATATTCTTTAAGGAATTCACCCATGTTTCTAACGTTTGAGTTAAGACCAATTGCTGGTCTAGAATAGCCTTCCCTGTTTCTGGTACATTCGATTTTGTATTTATATTTTCCTCAATATACGACTTTAATACTTGTATGTTTTCTTCAATACTACTCAAGCACAGTTTTTGCTTTTCTGGTGTAAGACTGTATAAATTTACTATTACAGCATTGAAATCCAGAAAAATATTTACTGGCTTTGAAGCTGTATCAAACATTAAATCTAAAAAATGCTTTTCACCTAATTCTGTTAAAGAGTAAATTGCCTTTTCTGGCATTCTCCCCTCTCTTACAACTGTACTTTGAATATAACCTTTTTCTTCTAACTGAATTACCTTCTTATAAATTGATGGTGTACTGATTTTAACCCAACGTGATATATTTCTATATTCCACCACTTTCTGTATATCATAAGCACTCTGAGGCTGTTGCTTTACTATGCCAAGTACAATTAAATCTATTGTTGCCATAAAAATTCTCCTCTCGTTTTCTCTCTATTGACAAATACTATAAATTATAGTAGCATTTTCTGTATTACTATAAATTATAGTATTATATTTTAGAGCTAATGTCAATAGAAAGGGAGTGTTTAGCATGAAAGAAAGCAACAAAAAAATTGAATTATTAGGGTCTGCCCCAATACCGAAAGCATTGTTATCTATGGGATTACCTACTATGATAGGTATGATGATAACTGCATTGTACAATTTAGTAGATGCATACTTTGTGGGTGGTCTTGGAACAAGTCAAATGGGTGCTATATCTGTTGCATTTCCACTAGGTCAAATTATTGTGGGATTAGGATTATTGTTTGGAAATGGAGCCGCTTCCTATATTGCCAGACTTTTAGGACATGGAGATAAGGAAAAAGCAGGTAAAGTGGCTAGTACAGCCATTTACAGTAGTATAATAGTAGGTATATTATTTATTATTGTCATTATGATTCTTCTTAACCCCGTTTTAAAATTATTAGGAGCTACAAAAAGTATCATGCCTTATGCAATGTCTTATGCTAGTATCTATGTCATGTCATCTATTTTTAATGTATTTAATGTCATTATGACTAATATTGTCACAAGTGAAGGAGCAGCTAAAACAACTATGTGCGCTATGTTATTAGGTGCATTACTTAATATAGTTTTAGACCCGATATTCATTTATACTTTGGGAATGGGTGTAAAGGGTGCAGCTCTTGCAACTGCTCTTTCTCAGATGATTTCAACACTTGTCTATATAGGGTACATTTTTAGTAAGAAAAGCATGTTTAGTTTTAGAATTAAAGAATGTTGCTTTTCAAGTGAAATCATGTCAGAAATATTAAAGATTGGTGTTCCTACTTTAATATTTCAGTTATTGACTAGTCTCGCTATTACATTAACTAATATGGAAGCTACAAAATATGGTGATTCTGTGATAGCTGGAATGGGTGCAGTAACACGAATAATGTCTTTGGGTAGTCTTATCGTATTTGGTTTTATAAAAGGATTCCAACCAATTGCTGGTTATAATTTTGGTTCAAAGAATTATGATAGATTACATAAAGCAATAAAAACATCTATAGAATGGACCACTCTATTTTGTGTAGTGCTTGGTCTTGTAATGGTGCTTTTTCCAACAGCTATAATTTCACAATTTACAAGTGGTGATGCGTTATTGATTGAAAATGGTAGTAAGGCTCTTAGGGCAAATGGATTTTCATTTATGTTGTTTGGTTTTTATACAGTGTATTCTACATTATTCCTTGCACTAGGAAAAGCAAAGGAAGGTGGATTATTGGGTATGTGTAGACAGGGGATATGTTTTATTCCTATAATTTTAATTATTCCTATATTTTGGGGATTAAATGGTATTTTATATGCACAACCAATAGCTGATTTTATGGCTGCAATAATCGCAGGTTTTATGGCGATAAAACTACATAAAGAGCTTCATATTTTAAAAATAAACTCTATCTCTTCTAAATAAATATAATTTAAGATATATCTAGTTATACAAATTATTATTATTAAGTATATGTTCTAGTTACACAAATCTATTATTATTAAAGATATGTTCTAGTTACACAAATCTATTATTATTATTAAAGATATGCTATTGTTATATAAATCTATTATTATTAAAGATATGTTCTAGTTATACAAACCTATTATTATTAAAGATATGTTCTAGTTACACAAATCTATTATTATTAAAGATATGCTCTTGTTAAAAACCTATTATTATACATGAGTTACATGAGCCTGCTACCATAAGATATATTCCATTTACATCCATGAGAGGTGTTTTTGTTTGTTGAAACAAAAAAATCCGCTATTTAGGATTTAGTCTAAAACATCAGATTTTATATGATAAATGGCATATTTAATTGTAGATTGTCACTCAGTAGAGCACCTATCAACTTTTATAGTCAACTATAGTCAACAGGTGCTCTTGTATAAGCTATCCAGAATTTACTCAGTTGTGTTGTTTAAGTTCGTTATAAGGGTATAATCATAATCTTTGTTGTAAAGTCTTTAATTCATCAAGACGCTTATTCCCTTCAGGATATGTTTTTTCAATCGAATTTATAAGCCAATCCATGCTTTCTTTTGATAACAAATGTGCAGTAGTTTCAAAATCAATGTTGTTTTTTTCTCTATGATAATCAGATTCAAGATATGCCGGATTAGCAATAATAAATAGGATCACTTCTGGTGCTAAGAATGGTATATTATTATGATATAGTATTGCTTTATCAAGCTCTCTAAGTATGTTTTTTTCACCATTACAAATAAATTTTTCATCTTTTCTTGTATTAAAGATAATATCAATAAAATCAAAGTTTTTTTGTTCTTTGTCTAAAATTTCAAAATTAAATATATTCTCTTCAGAAGGTTTTGGCTCAATTTTGAAAAATGAACATTTGGGTTTTATCGCCCATATATATAAACAATTTAGCGCATTTTTATCACTTGAATCAGTAATTTTCCTTAAAGAATTTTCCGAATGCAGATGCTCATAGACATCCCATCCTTTGCTTAAAATATAGTCAATTATGGCTTTTCTATCTTCATCAAATAGAGTTATATCAACATCTGAATGATTGCGTTTCTTTATATTTGTAAATAATTCGAGTGCATAACCACCACAGAAAGCATAAGTCAAATTGCAATCCTTTATAAAATCATAACATTCCGTTATAAGTCGTTCCATAATTTCAACCTCCCAGTATATAAAATTCTTGGTATTTTACTATTTCTTTTACTTCAAGATTATTAAAATAATCTTTCTGCTATTCATTATTTTATCATATTCTTGCTGAAGGTGATTAACTTACCTATTTATATTGCTTAATCTACTTGCTAACAGCTAATAATATATATTAACATATCTTTTTTACATAAATCATACTATTAATATACAGTTATACAATCCTTTTTCTCAAACTACTTGTTATTTTATCTATTCACTTGTATTATGGGATTATAATTATTTTAGGAAAGGAGATATCCTATGATTTTACAAAACGATATTGATATACTTACACAAAGTTTATCTTTTTGGGATAAACTCACTGATTCACAAAAAAGTTTATTAATCTCTTCAGCCAATATATCCCACTTTGAAAAAGGAAACTCAATTCATAGTGGTGATAGTGATTGTGTTGGTGTTTTGATTATAAAGTCTGGAACAATACGCACATACATACTTTCAGATGAAGGGCGTGAGGTAACACTTTTCCGTCTTGATAGTGGTGATGTATGTATATTATCAGCATCATGTATTCTAAATACAATAACTTTTGATGTCTATGTAGATGCTGAGACAGATTGTGACATTATACAAATTAGTTCTTCTGTTTTCTCAAAATTATCTACAGAAAATATTCATGCAGAATTGTTCTCGTATAAACTAGCCACTGAACGTTTTTCTGATGTTATGTGGGCAATGCAACAAATCCTTTTTATGAGTTTTGATAAGCGTTTGGCATCTTTTTTAGTTGATGAAATAACTAAGAACAATAATAGTACTGTAAATATGACTCATGAACAAATTGCTAAGTATATGGGAAGTGCGAGAGAAGTTGTGTCGAGAATGTTGAAATATTTTGCTAGTGAAGGTCTTGTATCTCTATCTCGTGGTGGTATAAAAGTGTTGGATAAAGATAGACTTCGTTCTTTAACATTATAAGGGGATGACTCAAAATAAAAATTTAAATCATCTCCCTTTTTATACAAAAAATTGAATATCATATATTATAGCTTAATATTTTATTAGATTCATTTTTTTATTTAAATACATCTAATCTTACTATCTTATGAAAAGACATTTAGATTATATTTAAATATCTATAAAAAACGATGCTTTACTTTCGTTTACAGTGTTTTAAAAACATTCATCTTATGATTAATCCTTATATAGTTTACTTGCGACTTTATCTGAAGCTTCTCTATCCATTTCATAAAAACATGAGAATATATGTTTATTCATAATACTATTGTTTAACATCCCTATCATTTAACACCTCTATCATTTAACACCTCTATCATTTAACATCTCTATTTCTGATTTATATGTATTTTAGAGTCACCTATAAATACACATCTTATCTCTATTTATATATTCCTAGAGATAATCAATAATATATTCCCCAAAATAATCAACAGACATTAAATTCATCAACAAACATTAAATTCATCATATATATGCAATTATCCATGTAACTAAATCTATGATAAATTTCTTATTTTAGTCAATAATCATAAGACATCATTCTGAATATTTAATTCAAGATATATTTTTCATTCTTGCATTAGCAATTCAAACATTGCATTTCAATATGAAACACTATATTTCAAATTAGAATATTATTTTTCTATTTGAAATGTAAAATAAAGAAATATAATATCACTTTATTAAATAACAACAAAATATTTTCATAAAATTGTATTAAAGTAATTTGATTAACAGTCAAATTACAATAAATAACATAAAAAAACAAATAAAATATTATTAATCTAAAAAGTTGGCATATTTCGTGCTTTTATAATTTAGTATAAATCTAAAATTAAATAAGGAGAAGAAAATGAATAAAAAACAGTTGATGAAATTCTTACTTGTTGCTGCTATACCGATAATTGTATGGAGCTTACCTACACCACAAGGATTAAAGAAAGAAACTTGGGATATCGTTGCTTTATATCTAGGTTTACTGGCAGGTCTTGTTATTAAACCATTTAAAGAGCCAATAATTACATTAATCATTGTAGGTGTAGCCCTTATGTTTATGGATGAGTCAATACTACTTCATGGATATTCGGATAAAATGACTTGGTTTTTAGTTGTTGTAACTATTGTCTGTACAGCATTTGTAAAGACAGGACTAGGAAAACGTATGGCATACAACCTTTTACTAAGAGCAGGAGATTCTACTCTAGGACTTGGATACTTAATGATGATAAGTGATTTAATACTTAGTCCTGCTACAGGGTCAAATGCCTCTAGAACAACTATTATATATCCTATATTTAGAAATATCGCAGAAGGTGCAGGTTCTAGGCCTGATGATGAGCCTAAAAAATTGGGTGCATATTTAACAGTATTAACATATGTAGTCTCTCAAGGTACAGCAGCATTATTTTTGACAGGTATGGCAACTAATGCGATAACAGTTTCTTTGGCAGCAAGTATGTTAGGTGTTAACTTAACTTGGGGAACTTGGTTTATGGCATCAGTTGTACCAGCAGGTTTATTCTTACTAGTAGCACCACTTATAGTCTATAAAATATATAAGCCAGGTTTAACTCACTTAACAGATATTAAGCCACAGATAAGAAAAGATTTAGATTCATTAGGTGCTATTACAAAACATGAAAAGATACTAGTTGTATTCTTTATTCTTGCAATTCTTGGATGGATGTTTGGTGAAAAAATACCTTTTGTAAACTTAAATATGCAAGTAGTAGGATTTGTGTTCTTAGCATTAGTTCTTATAGCAGGTATTTTAGATTGGGACGATGTTATTGGAGCTAAAGGAGCATGGAATGTATTTATATGGTATGGTGCCTTTTATGGTATTGCTGGTTCGTTAGCTGATGCAGGTTTTTACAATTGGCTGGCTGATAAATTAGGTACAGTACTTAATCTATCAGATGTAAATGGATTATTAGTTACAATAGTACTATTGTTAGTGAGTTTGGCAGTTAGATACTTCTTTGTATCAAATAGTGCATTTGTAGCATCTTTTTATCCTGTACTATTTGCAATAGTTTTATCTACTAAAGCAAATCCGATGGTAGTTACATTATTACTAGCATTCTTTGCAAGTTATGGAGCTTTATTGACTCATTATGGAAATGGAGCTGGTCTTATAGCCTTTGCATCAGGATATGTATCTCAAAAAGATTTCTGGAAAGTAGGTACTATCATGGTAATGGTTGCATTAGCAATATTCTTAGTAATAGGCTTACCTTACTGGAAAGTAATTGGATTATGGTAAGTACACATTAAATTTATATACTGGAGATGAATAATTATGCTAGATTTACTTATTGTAAATGGACATGTAGTAGACCCTAAAAATAATGTAAATGGGAATAAAACAATTGCTATATACAATGGAAAAATAACTGAATATAAACATGGCGATAATGCAAAACACACAATAGATGCAAGAGGTAAATTTGTTTTTCCAGGGTTGATTGATGCACATGCTCATATGTTTGCAGATGGAACTGAAATTGGTATATATCCAGATAGCACCTATCTTCCAACTGGTGTTACTAGTGCAATTGATTGTTCAGCAGGGGTAGCAAACTACCAACTCTTTAAGTCTTCAATTGTGGCTAGAAGTAAAGTAAATATAAAAAGTTTCTTGCAAGTTTGTTCAGCAGGATTAGTAACTACTAGCTATCATGAATGCATTGACCCAAGGTATTTTAATCATGAAAAAATAGAACGAATATACAATGAAAATAAAGACAATATATTAGGTCTAAAAATAAGATTAAGTGAAAATTTAGTAGAAGGTCTAGGAATAGAGCCATTAAAAGAAACTATTAAAATAGCTGAAAAAATAGGATGCCCTGTTGAGGTACATTGTACAAATTTACCAGTTCCTACAGAGGAAGTATTAAATATATTAAGACCAGGAGACATATTTGAACATGTATATCAAGGTGTTCAAAACACTATCCTCGACTCAAATGGCAATTTATATGAATGTGTAAAGAAAGCAAGAGAAAGAGGAATCATATTTGACACAGGAGAAGGTAGAAAACATGGTGATTTTGAAGTCATGCTAAAAGCAAAAGAACAAGGATTTATAGCTGATATTTGTAGTACAGATTTGGTGTTAGAAAGCATGTTTAGAAGACCTATATTCTCTCTACCAAATCTTATGTCTAGATACATGTGTATGGGAATAAGTCTATATGATGTTGTAAAAATGACAACACAAAATCCAGCTAAACTTATGAAAATGGAAAATCAAATAGGATGTTTATCAGAGGGTTCAAATGCAGATGTAGCAATATTTGACATTATGGATGTTAAACAAACTTATACAGATTGGAAAGGTAGTAAATTCGAGGCAGATAAATTATTAAAAACAGAAATGACAATTAAAAATGGATTTATAGTATATTGTGCCCCAGATTACATATATGAAAATTAATTAGGAGGAAAAAAATGGGTTGGAAAATATTATTACCACAAGAAATAATGCAAGAAGGAAGAGATTACTTAGAAAGTAGAGGACATGAACTAATAACTGGTTCAGGCATGGAGACTAAAGATATAATAAATGATATAAAAGGTATTGATGCAATTATAGTTAGGTTATCTAAAATAACGAGAGAGGTATTTGAAGCTGCTGATAACTTAAAAGTAATAGTACGTCATGGTGCAGGATTTGATACTGTAGATTTGGAGGCTGCAAAAGAATTTGGTGTTCAAGTATTGTATTGTCCAGTAGCAAATAGTACTTCTGTTGCAGAGGTAACACTAATGTATATGTTATATTGCTCTAGAAATTATACAAGAGTAAGAAAAAGTTTTATAGATGACTATTATAAAGCTAAATTAAGAACTCCTAAATGTGAGCTTGATGGAAAAACTGTAGGAATTATTGGATGTGGAAACATAGGTTCAAGAGTTGCTAAGATGTGTATGGATGGATTCAATATGAAAGTGGTTGCATATGACCCATATAAATCATCTAAAGACTTCCCACAAGGTGTAGAAGTAACTAGAGATATAAGCAAAATATATAAAGAAAGTGATTTTGTTTCTGTTCACTGTCCAACAACTTCTGTCACTAAACATTTTATAGGAAAAGAACAGTTTAGTATGATGAAGGAAACAGCATTTTTTATAAATGCAGCAAGAGGAAGTGTTGTAGATGAACAAGCTTTATATGAAGCATGTAGAGATAATATTATAGCAGGTGCTGGCTTGGATGTATTACAACAAGAACCAGTAGATTCTAAAAACCCTATATTATATTTAGATAATGTTGTGGTATCGCCTCATATAGGAGCAGCAACTAAAGAAGCTACTAATAGAGCCTCTTTACACTCTGCAATTGGAATTAATGAGGTGTTTGAAGGTAAAAATCCTACTTGGCCAGTAAAATCAATAGATTGGGACAATGCAACTATATACAATGATTAGTAAACAACAAACACTTATTAGGAGGAACTTAAAATGACAATAGGAAATAGAGTATATTTAAAAAGAGATTTACCAGATAAAGAACTTGTAAAAAGATTTAGTGTATTACCAGCAGCTAATGTAGGAGACTGTATGTGTAGGTCAAGTGCATTAAGTTCAGAAATAAAGTTAATGTCTTCACCAAAAAACAGAATGTGTGGAGTTGCATTAACAGTAAAATCAAGACCAGGAGATAATTTAATGCTTCATCAAGCTCTTAATATAGCTCAAGAAGGAGATATAATAATACTATCTAATAATGGAGATAGAACACAAGCTATCATGGGAGAAATCATGTACAAATATCTTGCAGATTTCAAAAAGGTAGCAGGAATTGTAATAGATGGTCCAATAAGAGATATTGATGTTATATCAAAGTCTAGTTGTCCAATATATGCTACAGGAACTACTCCAGGTGGTCCATATAAAGAAGGTCCTGGAGAAGTAAATGTACCTATATCTATAGGAGGAATTGCTGTTAATCCAGGAGATATAATATTAGGAGACCAAGATGGTGTAATCGTAATTCCTAAAAATGATGCAGCAGACCTTATTGATAAAGCAGAAGCAAATGCTCAACAAGACCATGCTAAAGTAGTAAAAGCGTCTGAAGGAACTGCAAATAGAGAATGGGTAAAAGAAACATTAGAAAAAAAAGGTGTACAAATTATAGATGATGTTTACAGAGTTTAGTAATAGATGACTTCTACTCTATGTCTATAAAATATTTATACATATAAATATTAAAATAAAAATGGATGTGTCTCAAAATGAACTTTTTAGTTCATGAGGCACTCTTTTTTGTATGAAATCAACTATATTTTCATCATTTCAACAATGAAAAAGAAGCTTATCTCTATTTTGAGACAGCCCCATTTTTTATTTTATTCAATGAATATTTTATTTAATAAATATTTTATTTATCATATATTTAATTTGAAAGTTGATACTTTTTAAGTTTACGCCAAAGAGTAGTAGTACTGATACCTAACTGACTTGCAGTAACAGATTTTACTCCATTATTTTTCTCTAATGTTTCAAGAATTAATTTTTTTTCATAATCTACAATTTTATTATCTGCCAAAGTAGGAGAATAATCTATTGTGGATGTTGAATTCATATCCTTTCGAAAATGTGGCTCAGAAGTTAAAATTTCAGAAACTAAGTACTCATCTATAAAATTATCATCACACATAACTACTAGTCTTTCTACTATATTTTTTAATTGTCTTATATTACCAGGAAAGTCATATCTACTTAAAATTTTAAGTGCAGAATCAGATATTGACACTGGTTTGTTATAATGAGATATAATAGCATATGTCAGTTGTTCGATATCTTCTTTTCGCTCTCTAAGAGGAGGTAAATCTAGCTTCAACACACAAAGTCTGTAAAATAAATCTTCTCTAAAATTATTATTATCAATCTGCTCCACTAAGTTTTTATTGGTAGCTGTTATAACTCTTACATTAATAGGTACAACTTTAGTATCACCTATTCTAGTAACTTCCCTCTCCTGCAATACTCGAAGCAGTTTGACTTGGACATCTTTAGAAATTTCTCCAATTTCGTCTAAAAATATAGTCCCATTATGTGCCAATTCAAAGACACCTGCTTTCCCTTCATTTCTAGCACCTGTAAAAGCTCCCTTTACATATCCGAATAGTTCACTTTCAAGTATATTTTCAGGTATAGCTGCACAGTTTATAGCCACAAAAGGTCCATTAAATCTATTGCTATAATTATGTATACTTTGAGCAAATATTTCTTTTCCAGTACCAGATTCGCCAGTTATTATTATTGTAGAATCAGATTTAGCAAATTTCTTAGCCATATTTACTGAGTGCATTAATGCATCACTTGAACCTAATATATCGTTAAAATTGCTTTTTGCACAATGAGACTTTGAAATTAAACTCTCTCTTATTTCTTTTTCTGTTGATTGAATATTTTCGATATCTTGTATAGTTGCAACACATCCAAAATGCAAACTATCAATTATAATTGGAAAACAATCAAATGTGAGAGAAGACCCTTTAAAATTAATTATATTGTTACATAAAGAATGCCCATTTTTCAATGAATCCGAAATATCACCAGAAGTTAAATAATCTTTTATAAATTTATCAACTTGGTTAAATAGTAGCCTTTTTGCTTGATTATTTATAAAAAGTGGTGAGTGATTTTTATCAATTGCAATTATACCACTATGGGTACATTCTAGAATTTCTTCTGTAATAGAGTTATTTATTCTCTTTTCAATTCCTATGTTATATAGATGAATTGCTTCATTAATAGATGCATGAATAGAAGACTTTTCAACTTCAGTCTCTATACAGGGCTTATTGTATTTAGAGGTGATTTCTTTTGTTGTTTTTCCACCTATGAAAATTTCAGTACCATTATCAATTAATTCTTTTATTGTATCTTCAAACTCATAAAGAGAATTTAACTTGGGTATTTCTAAGTCAAAATTGGAGATTTCTTTGAATCGCTTAGCCGTTTTATATGATAATTCTAAACCTATAAATCCTATTTTTGAGGAATATTTAAGTGCTTTTTTGTACGAATAAAATATGTCTTCATATTTATATCCAATATCTACTATAGGAATTGAAACATGCTTACGCAATAAATCAACATTTTGACCACGAGTAATTATTACTTTAGTGCCTAAGTTAATTAGGTTATCTGCTAGTTCTATAGTTTCTTTACCTGTAGCAATGTATGATGGAATTTTTATATGTAGTTCTTCAAGCACTTCATATACAGTATCTGAAAATAACTTAGAAGGAGCAATAACTACTATCTCGTTTTTCATATCATCAAATCTCCTTTTATTAATCTATTTTTAATCTATTTTTTATTTTATATATGTATTGTATTAATACCTTGTACTCTCATTTTACCATGATAAAAGGGGATGTCTCAAAATAAAAAGTTGAATCATCTCCTTTTTTATACAAAAAACAGAAAAGGAGTTCCTAAGAACCCCTAATCTATATGATAATTGCTATGTAAAAAAAACAAAAAACACATTATAATTATTTATAATCTTATTTGTCGTCTTACTTGTAATATTCAAATATCTATCCATAAACATAAAATAATATTATCCACAAACAATAATATACAAACAATAAATAAAAATAAATATATTATATATACATATTATAAACCTCAAAAAATTCTTCAGTCGTAACTGTATCTAACCATTCTTTAGAAGGATATAAAAACTTATATTGATTGTTTTTAATAAGACTATCATCTATAGTATCATAAATACAAGATAGCAATGATGCAGACTTCACAAAAGAATTACAAAACTCCTTAGATACAAGAGATTCCAATACCTCCAGCATAGTTTTTTCATCTAATGATTTACTTGCAGCAATATAAGATGGTAATGCTATAGCTCCATCATCAGGGTATGACATAAATAAATCGTTATTATTAGCACGCTTTGCATATATACTAGGAGTTATTGCTAATCTATCCGAACCATTTTTTACATCATTAAATGATTGTATTGGCATATCTAATATAATTGAATTAGATAAAAATCTCTCCACGTACTCTTTTCCATATCTACTCCATATAGCTTTAACAACAGATTTCGCACCAGAGTTATTTATACCACCAATGACAGTTTTTGTATCAGCGTCAATTACGTTTTTTATAGAATCTGTTAAACCCTTGTAATTCTGGTTATAAGAAAATACTAATGGTATAACCAAAAATGGAAGTAATCTTTCATCGAAATATATAGATGATGATTTAATCTCACTTTTAATATTGAAATAGCTCGATAACGAGTACAATTTACTTGAAAACTTTGAATAGATATTCTTGTCTTCATACACTTCTAAATCTGTAGAAACTATAATATCAGGAATTAAAGCATCTGGTTTTTTTAAATACTCATTGAGTTTGTAAGGATAACCTATACCAAAATAAGTTACCTCTAAATTAATATCCTTCTCTTTTAAAGACATAATTAAATTATCTAAATAGTTTTTCTCATATTTATGAAGTATACAAATATTGCTCCAATACAGCCTAACATTTTTCATAAAGAGTCTCTCCTTTTCTTAATTTATATTGACATTCTAATTGAAATTCATATATATCTTTAAGTTTCCCTAAGATTTCTTTTTCTTCTTTAGTCTTATTGATTACTTTGAAGATTGAACCATTTTTCATTATTATACGCTTCTCTGCTATAAGTGCTGTATGAGGGTCATGAGTAACTATAAAAATCAGCTTATCACTTTTTAATAAGATGTCTAATGCAACATTTTTATTTATTCCAGCATTCTCTATTTCATCTATCAAAACAATAGGATTATTTGAAATGAGAGCAACATCTGCAATCATCAAGGCACGTGTCTGTCCCCCACTCAATGATGTAAGGTCTTGAGATAGGGAAATAGGTTCTGCTGTTATGGAGTTTGCTACATCTAATACTTCTTTTATTGAGACAGAAGTATTGTTTTTACATTCTTTATGTATAACTAAAAATTCCTCAACTGTAGAATCAAGAACAAACCTCATGTTTTGGCTAAGATGAGAAATTAGATTTGTAGCAAATTTATTTCTTTCCTCAATAGCAACTTCCATATTATCAATGACTACTTTTCGATTAGTCAAAGAATCTTTATTGACAAACTGCTCTATATCTTTGATTAACCTGCTTTTACCAGAGCCAGTATTACCTACAATAGAATAAATATGACCTCTATAAAAAGTTAGAGATTCAAAGTTCTCTGTATTCCCAAGTTTGTTTTTTCCAGGATATATGGTTATACTTTTCATTAAAATTCACCTCTAAAATTCATTTTAGAAACTATGCCTTGTTGGAATTCATCACCAATTCTACATTCCCCAATACAATAAGAACATACTCCACTTGGCATTGTATGTCTTAATAAATGTTCGTCATTGTTTGGAATATTAGCACTTTTTATATAGTTTGAAATTAGCTCTACACCAAAACCAACTAATCCATCTATAAAGAATATATTAGAATTAGGATTTATTTTTTTTATATTAAATGATATTATCTCTCTTTCTGCTTGCGATACCATGTCTATTTTACTTAGAACTATGGCATCACTTTCACTTAACATTGGACCTAGTTTTTGAGGGGTCTTAAAGCTAGATGTACAATCACATACACATATGTGGAGTGTTTTATTTGTTGCAGGTGAACACCTATTGCAAAGCCCAGCAGTTTCTATTAGTAAAATATCGCTACTTTTATTTTTAGCCCAAAGTATAAGTTCGTTTATGTTTGAGATAAGAAAATGGTCTGGACATATATCTTTACTAAGTCCAACAATATAAGGTATATTCAATTTTTTATATATTAAATCATCATCAGTAGCTAGACAATCTATCTTACATATTGAAGGGTTAAGCCCATTAGACTTCAGATAAGGAATTAAATGTTTTATTAAAGCAGTCTTCCCTACAGAAGATGAACCAGAAATTAATATAGTTTTCATGGCTTATGTAAAATCTCCTTTCATATTTTGTTAAGAGATATGATAGCATTAAAAACTACTAAAAACTGTATCAAATGAGACAATTAATAAATAAACTTGATTGAAAATAATTATCAATATTATTGAATTTTGGTAAATACTATGATATTATTTCAATCAAAGTGAATATTTATCAGAAAAGGTGATGACTTTGAATGAGAAGGAAGTACTAATAAATAGTAAGTTATTTTCTGAAAGATACATTGTAGAAGATAAGATAAAAGCAAAGAGTTATAAAAAGGGTCAATTTATAAGCGATTTTTTTGATAAAGAATATTATGTAGGTGTAGTCAAAACAGGACAAGTATCCATCTATTGTATATCAAGTGATGGAACTGAAGTTAACATGTCTATTCTAAAGGAAGGAGATGTTTTTGGAATTTCTAATATATTTGATGAAGAATCCTTAGATACTGTACTAAAATGCAAAAGTGATGTTTACGTAGTTTTTTATCCAAAAAAATGCTTTATAGATATGATGAAGTTGGATATTGCTGTTGCTTTAGAGTATTCAAGATATTGTAATAGAAAAATACAATTTTTACTTAGAAAGGTAGAGTTTTTAAATATACAATCTAGTAAAAAGAAAGTTATTGAATACTTACTAGAAAAAGCTAGTAAAAATGACACTGTGCTATTAGAGTGTTCTAAGGAGGAGTTAAGTAAAAGAATTAGTGTAAGTCGAGCATCTTTATATAGGGAATTGCAGTCATTACAAAATGAAAATTGTTTAGAACTTGGTAAAAAGTGTATAAAAATATTGAATAAAGAAAAGTTAACACAGATTCTATATGAAATATAAACTTAAATAACAGATTCTATATAAAATATAAAATTAAATACTAGGAGGAAGTTTTTATGAAAAAGAAATTATCAATATTATTACTAGCATCATTAATAATAATTTCATTGGTAGGGTGTACATCAAACCCACCAGAAAAACAAACAAAAGAAGAAGCTAAAGTAGTTGCAAAGGTGACAGCACTAAAGGGTCCTACAGGAATGGGAATGGTCAAAATGATTGGTGATGAAAACGATAAAAAAGAAAAGGATTATGAATTTTCAATAGCAAATTCTGTTGATGAAATTACACCCAAGCTTGTTAACAAAGAGCTAGATATTGCTGCTATTCCCGCAAATCTGTCATCTGTTTTATATAATAATAGCAATGGTGAAATAGAAACACTAGCCATTAATACTTTAGGAGTCTTATACATAATTGAGAATGGAAATTCTATAAACAGTGTCGATGATTTAAAAGGAAAAACGATTTATTCTAGTGGTAAAGGCTCTACTCCTGAATATGCTTTGAATTACATATTGAAAGAAAATGGAATTGACCCGACTGAAGATGTCAACATAGAGTACAAATCAGAACATACAGAATGTTTGGCGGCATTATTAAATGATAAAAATGGAATAGCACTACTTCCCCAACCATTTGTAACAACAGCATTGACTAAGAGTGACAACTTAAGAGTAGCTTTGGATTTGACAAAAGAATGGGATACTTTGAATAAAGATAAAAATACTGAAAGTGCTTTAGTAACAGGAGTTGTTGTTGCACGAAAAGAGTTTATTGATAAATATCCAGAAAAGGTTAAAAGTTTCTTAGAAGAATATAAGAAATCAGTTGATTTTACAAACAATAATATAGAAGAAGCTTCAAAACTTATTGAGGAAAATGAAATAGTACCATCTCAAATAGCAAAGCAAGCAATACCAAAATGTAATATAACATTTATAGAAGGTAATACAATGAAAGATAAATTAAGTGGATACTTACAAGTACTTTATGATGCTAATCCAAAGTCAATAGGAGGAAAGATGCCAGGTGAAGATTTCTACTACACTCAAGAAAATTAGTAAAGCTCATATACTAGCAATAATCTTTTGGCTTATAGTTTGGCAAATAAGTAGTATGATAATTGGTCAGGAGATACTTCTAGTATCTCCTTTTTCCTCTTTAAAAAGGTTATTCGAATTATCTATGAAGTTTGAGTTTTGGCAATCAATACTCTTTTCTTTTATGAAAATAACAACAGGATTTATATTAGCTTTTATCATTGGAATAATATCTGCCATAATAGCATCTAATAAAAAAAATTTTAGGATACTTATTGAACCCTTAATACTGACAATACAATCTATACCAGTAGCTTCTTTCATAATATTATCTTTAATATGGATATCTTCAAAGAACCTGTCTATTTTTATATCTTTCTTGATGGTATTGCCAGTGGTATATAGAAATATTCTAGATGGAATAAATAGTATATCTAGGGAGTTAAATGATATGGCAAAAGTATTTAAAGTCAGTAAGATAAAAAAAATAAGGTACATATATTTATCTGAGGTAGCACCATATCTAAGAGCAGCATGTAGTGTTTCTTTAGGGCTATGTTGGAAGTCTGGAATAGCAGCAGAAATAATAGGAATGCCAGCTAATTCTATAGGAGAAAACTTATACAAAGCTAAAGTATACTTAAATACACCAGATTTATTTGCATGGACTATAGTTATTATTATAATAAGTATTTGCTTTCAAAAGGGCTTTTTATCATTGATAGACTATTTATTAAAAAGATTGGAGATAAACTAAATGGATATAGTAATTGAGAATCTAAATAAAAAATATAATGATAAGGTTGTTTTAGACAATTTTAATAATGTATTTAAAGATGATGCTATCTCATTTATAACAGGAACATCTGGTATTGGTAAAACAACATTGATAAGAATATTAATGGGCTTGGAGAAAGCAGATAGTGGAAAAATTATAGGTATTAGTAATAAAAAGATTAGTGCAGTATTCCAAGATGATAGTTTGTGTGAAAATCTAAGTGTGTTATTGAATATAAAGTTGGTATGTGAAAGTCTGGGTAATTCAGAAATTGAAGATGCTTTAGAACTATTGGACTTAAAGGGTTGCATGAATAAAAGAGTAAGGGAATTAAGTGGTGGTATGAAAAGAAGGGTTGCAATATTAAGAGCTTTATTATATGATTTTGACTTGCTTATAATGGATGAGCCATTTAAGGGTCTTGATATTGAAACTAAGTATAAGGTTATGGATTTTGTAATAAGAAAGATGGAAAATAAGAGTGCTATAATAATTACTCATGATATGGATGATATAAAATACTTTAGAAATCATGAAAAATTAATAATTGACTTTAAAATGTCTTCGATATATTGATTTCATATTGGTTTTAAAATCAACTAAAGTTTTTATATGAATATTATTTCAAACTTACTAATTCTATATACCAAAAAGGCTGTAGGCAAATTTGTTTTTACATAAAAAAGTACCTGCGATTAAAACAAGTACTTTACATATTTTTTCTAATTTGTGATATAATAAAAGCAAGAAGAACTACAATCTATTTGCAGTAGAGTGGAGTTCGTAAATTAGTGTTTCTTTTTGAACTTAATCTTTAGTTCAAAACTAAAGTCACTCCTGCCAGAGTGGCTTTTTACTTTTTTAAACAATTTATCCGTTAAGTAAACTATTAAACTGGCAACTAAACTTGCTAGTACACCTTGTAAAAAATTATCCACACATACTCACCTCCCTTCTATACGTTGGGAGGATAACCTTTTGTATGAACTCCACTCTATAAATTGTAGATTACATCTTCTTGCTAAAACTATTATAACATATAATTCCTACATATTTTACCTATTCTATAGTTATTTTCCTATCTCCTTCGCCCTCTTTTTCTTTCTCTTTCAGCCTCTTTCATTGCTTTATATTCTATCTTATTATTTAATTATTATTGCTATCTAAATTTATCATGTCTACTCTTTTTAATTTTCCTACTTAATTAAAACTCTTACACATAAAAAAGAAGCATAAACAAGTTTATTTTATACAAACTCTATCTATACTCCTCACAAATTCACATAAATTCTCTCTACACAGACTTACTCTTTGCCTTACATATCATCTGAGTCATAGTACCCATAGGGCAATAAACACACCATGAACGAGGCTTAAATAGTATCATCGTAATCAATCCAAGAACAGTTGATGTAAGCATAACACTATAAAAACCAAACGCAAACTGTACCACCCAAGGTGAAACTAAAGTCCCATGATATGCCCATTGCCATGGCATTTTTATAGTCCAAAGCAAAGTCACTACCTCTTTAAAGTTTCTACTACCCTCAAACACTAGATAAGTTGAAAAAAGCATATTAGCAAACATCACCATAAAAAATGTCAAAAAACCATATCTAAACCACTTACTTCTAATAAATTTAGGAATATCTTTATTTCTTGACAACTTTAATTTATTTCCAAGCAAATTAAACAGCTGTCCTCTTCCACAATATTTATTGCAGTACGCTTTATTTCCTTTAATAATAGAAATAAGTAATGGGATAAAGAAACAAATTAACCCAATCCAAGCGAAAATAATATTTACAAATCCCAATATCAAATATATCGAAGAGAAAATCCATAAATAGTCATACCAATGTTTTTTATTATTCATGACACTTACCTTCTTCCTCTTTTAATATTGTTATAATCTCAATCACAGATGCTGGACATACCTTCTCACAAATACCACATCCAACACATAAGTCTCTATCAATCTTTGCACTAATACCATGTGGTACTGAGATAGCCCCTCTTGGGCAGACTTTTATACAGCTACCACAAGCTACACACTCGTTTTCTAAAATATTTGCATACTTCTTTTTTTTAGCAGACATAATAACCTCCCTATATTATTAATCTATAGGAATTATATCAATATATTTACTTTTTATCTGTGACTTAATCACATAAGATATCAAGATTAAAAATTCCACTCTAATAGTCACACTTACCTTATCCACAACATATCTATTTCTTTCTAACAATGTACCTGACATTAATAACACTCATGTCAAACATTCTCGCTAATTCCATATAATTTTTTCCATTAAATAATTTAATCATAAGCTCATTTCTAGCCTCTTTTAAAGCACCCTCCACTGTCTTAATATAAAAATATGTTCCCCCACTTTGTTGACACAATTTCAGATACTCCAATAAATTATACTTATGTAACTCCTTTGGAATACTCACTTCTATATTGTGTTCTTCAAGCAATTCTATAATTTTTTCCAATTCTAACATCTTTTCACCTCATATTTTATATTATTTTTAGACTTTCAATAAGCTTGTTATGGCTATCTTATTACTCTAATAATTTAGTTCTTGAAAATGTAACCTATCCCCATAGTAACAAAAATGCTTATGCCTAGTCTGTCCATCCCTACACTTCGCAACTATTAAATCAACAATCTTAATTCCCCTGTACTCTGATTCCCTAACTAATTCCTCACTTTCTCCTATATCTTTTACTGCTTCTTCATAATCACTCCCTTTTAATTGATGTATATAAACCACATTGTTGCTATCGTGGTAGATGGCTTTACTATCCCTCATAGGTCTATCTCCATAAGGTCTAAAATCTTTCATTTCATCATTTAATTGACTTAACTGAATTATTGGTATATCAAAATCCAGAGTCATACTTTTTAATTCTCTAGAAAAAGTGGCCACTTCTCTTTCTCTTTTTTCCATACTTTTTTGAGATGTAAGAAGTTGCACATAATCCACAATTAATAAGTCGGGCTTTATTTGCCTTATCCTCTTTCTAATTGCACTGATTGTGTCTATCTTGTCATTTATATAAATTAAGTTATTCTCGCGTAAATCTCCTATTGCATTTACAATTAGTTTCCAATCACTTTCATTTATCTCTTTAGATTTCATATTTCTTGTACTTACCCCTGTTATCTTGCATATATTTCTCATAAACACTTGCTCACTTGTCATTTCTCTACTTATAAATAGAGTCTTTTTCCCTTGCTTGGCCGAATTTAACATTATTTGAAGAGCTAAAGCAGTCTTTCCAACCCCTGATTTAGCTGCTATTGTTGTTAGCTCCCCTTTAAAAAGACCTCCTATAGTCGAATCAAGTAAACTTATCCCAAACTTAAATCCAACATCCTTTTTACTTTCTAAAAAATCAAGGACTTTTTCTGCTATGCTATGTACATCATCATTTTCATAAGTATCTTTGTCCAAGATTTTTCTTATATTATTTTCAAATTTATAGATGCAAGTATCGATATTTTCTCCAAAATTTATACCTTCCAATAGTCTTTGACAATTTTGATTTATGCTTCTTCTTGCTAAGTTTTCTTTTAAAATTTTTATATAACCATCAATACCAAAAGTTTGACCCCAAGTGATTACACTAGTTAAACTGCTCATTTTAATTGCTAAAGACTTCTCATCTATCTTTGATTTTACAGTTGCTACATCAATTATTATCTTTTCTTTTCTAAGTTCTTTCATGATTTTAAATATTTCAAGGCATGTAGAATTCATAAACATATTTTCATTTAAGTCATCTAATTTGTAGTTTAATTTATTGTCTAAAATAATTGTGCCTAAAATAGCCTGCTCTATTTCAACAGCTTTTGATTTAACCATATAAATTAATCTCACTTTCCTCTTAAGTTTTATATTTTAATATTATTAAGTCTTTTATTTTTATATTAGATTACAATGATATTGTCAGTTAGAAATATACTTTTAATTGTAAAAGATATAAATATATTTCCAGTTAAAAATGCATTATCAGCTATAAAATATATAAATTCATGTTAGTTATAAACGCATTGTCAGCTATAAAATATATAAATTAATTTCACTTATAAATGCATTCTCCGACTAGTTAAAATTCACAGACTGGATTCCAATACCTTACATTTTCATGTTTTTTTCTTTCACGCTTGCTGTCATCATATGTGGTATAGTCAGAATATATATAATTATTATTGTTATGATTGTCGTTCTTTTTACACTGGTAAACATTACTTTGATTTTTTACAGATATGTTTTCATTAACATAGGATTCAAATTTATGGCTAAATAAGGTCTCTGGTCTTATATACATTTCCATTATGGTATCTTTCCACTTAGCTACTTTTACCTCAATAACTTTGTAGAAATCTTCTAAGACATAACCCTCCTTTAGTCTTTCATTGATAAGTTTGATGCTCGTTGGAGAATTGATTTTAAAGTTTTTTCCTGTTTTTTTATTTAGCATATTTATAATGCTTTGCTGTATATTTTTTTTATTAAATTTATTTAAAGATTCTTTTTTATTTGTTACAAACTTAGCTTCTTTTTGTGCATCATGAGTATTATCAAAATCACTCTTTTTACTATATCTACTCATGCTACTAAACACTTTGCTATTGCTTGATTTTATAACATTTTTACTTTGATTATCTTCTATGTCATTTTTAGTTATTTTATCTATGTCATTATATGTTTCATTAAATCTGACATTTGAAGACCTCGATTTTAAATTAGAGTTTTCTATTTTCAATTCTTCTCCAATAAATGGTTTGTTAGTATAATCTTTAATTTTATTAGTTACATTAGTAAAATTAATAGTAGGTTTTTCAGAGTTGATATTTTCATTATTAGAACGAGTATTTTTACCATGATTTTTTATTCCACTATAATCTAAGTCATTGCTTTTTTTATTAGCAGAATTATTCTCACTACTTGAATTATTCTTACTACTTAATATACTACAGTCATCACAGTTACTACATTCTGTATTTTCTTCAATACTACTATCATATTTTGACATTCCACAACCATAAATACAATCTTTATCAATACAATCCTTATTTTCTATATTTCCATAAGCATACTCTAAATTATTGAACTCATAATTCTCTACACTGTCATAGTTAAAATCTATAATTTCATCACTATCAAATAAATTCTCACTAATACTATCAAATAAATCTTCACTAATTTCTGAACTAATATAACTATATATAGAATGCATCTTCCCCTTTGCTCCCTTAGATACAAGCCTTATTACTCCTAAATCTGAAAACTCTCTTACAAGCCTACTTATAGTAGAAATAGAAAGTTGTAAATCTGTAGCAGCTCTTCTTACTGTCATATAAAATTGACCTCTTGGTAAAGTACATTGCAATCTCTGTATATTTTCTTTTCTCATTATATAATGATTAAATCTTATTTTATTAATATCACTTGTTATATCAAAGCCTAATACTACCGAATTCAATTTATAAAATCCATTATTCATCTCTACTAACCCCTTTTCTACTAATAAGTAATCGCTTCTCAATAATTATTACTTTATATAAATAACATAAAGTTTAAATTTAAATATACATTTATTTTAATATATTTTAAATATACTTATTAATCCCTTAAAATCCCTATTTATATTCTTAAATATGCAAATGTATTATGTCATATTTATTTATATTTTTTTATTTATATAGCTTATTTATTGTTTTTTCCCCTTTATACAAGCAATTGTACCATTTTGTTTATTTTTTATCCAACAAATATTTTCGACTATTTTTTTTGGATTCTCAATATATCTCCATTATTTAACAGAATATTTTATAGAATATACAGTCTATTTAAATTAATAGGCAATAAATTTAGTAAATTTGTCTAAAAAAAACTTTATAAAATGTCTTTTACCTACTCCATACTTAATCTTTACAAAATATTTTGTATAGCATTTTATATATTGTTTTCATTTATTATTCGCTTAATATTGCTCACACACATGTTGTGTTTAATAGCTAGTTCCCCATAATTAACTCCATTAAATTGTCTCACTATCTCCCTATTTCTTGCATATCTAAAAATCCCCTTACATGTAGGTATATAAGTGTTTGTACCTCCATACAATTTAGCAATCTCTACAAACTTATCAATTCCCACTATTTCCACCATTGCATGAAACTGAACTGGTATATCTTCTAATTTTACTTTCATAAACTACACTCTCCTTTAAAATATTTTTAATAGCTTTAATAGCTTTAATAGCTTTAATAAAGATTTTAATGGTTTAAGAGTAAAATGTTAATATTGGACTTTTAACTTTTTTATTTACAGATTAAATTTAATAATTTTTTTAACATAAACCTTAGACTAAAACGAACACTTCTAAAGAACTTTGACTATAATAATATTTTTCTATAAGTAACATAGAGCTATATATTCCATGTTATTTCTATATTCATATTTAAAAATATAATAACTTTGATAAAAGTACCTAATACTCTCTCCCTATATTCAAAAACTGATTCTTATCATGTGAATTCATAATTGAAAATTTCATTCATTGTATTTAGTGAATGACTGACTGTCATTGCAAAACTTTATTAACAAATCATAATCCTTTCAAATCTAACAACAAAAAAAGCAGTAAACCTTAATCGATTTACTGCTTTGGTAATTTTAAATTAAAAAATACAAGTTAAATCACTTTAAATTTACAACTTAATAGCACACTCCATTGCAAGCTCAAAGGTATGTACTTTTTGTGAAATCGGACGTATAGTTAATCCTCGTTGTTCCCATACATCTGAGTTTAGATTATCACAAGCATAAACAAACTGTGAAAATATAACATTTCTAAATTGTGCTGCGGCAGCTACAGCAGCACATTCCATATCAACTGCAATACATCCCTGTTTCTTTCGTGTAAGCATTTTATTACGTGTTTCACGATATGGAGCATCAGTAGTCCATATTTTACCTTTTATGTATGATAATCCTTTACTTTTAAATACAGATTCAATCACTTTAACTCCATGTGGGTTAAGTATAATTTCATCAGAGGCTGGTTGATAATGATAACTTGTGCCCTCATCACGGATAGCTGATGTTGGAATGATTAAAAATGCATCATCAATAGAATGGTCTAACACACCACATTCTCCACAGATAAATATCTTCTTTGCTCCTAACGCGACTAATTCTTCAAAGTTGGTTACACATGCTGGTGCACCTACCATAACCTGACAAATCCCAATTCTTATATTCTTGAAAAATACTTCATAAATTGGTATATCTCCAGCAACACTAATTAAACGACCTATTTTTTTGCCATTATACTTTTCAACAATTGTTTGTATCATAGATTTTGAAAATTCACATACGATAGTTTCAGGAAAATGACAGTCAGGTTTTTCTATTACATAATCTGGCCTCAAAATCCCCCAAAAATCAGAGTCAAACTGTTCCAACAGAATTTCACTCATAATATAATCTCCTCTCAAAATTTAGTATAGCGTGTTCCTGTTAAATATATAGAGTATATTATATCACGATGAACTAGCTAAAACAATTAAATATGTATATTTACAATCTAGCTACTGGACACAGATACTGGATACATCTAGATAGTTCATTCTAAAAGAACATATTGGATATTTTATCCCCCATATAAAATATTCTAAACAAAATCAATAAAAAACTATTGCACATATCACATATAAACATTAAATCATTCATTAAATCATTAAAACCATATATACTTATAAAGTTTTTTATAAAATTTTAACAAAAAATCTTAAGAAATTACTGTTTAACTCCGATATTATCTTATATGATACTATAGATTTAACAAAGAAAGTCGACAAATCTTTGAAATTAAATTTTTAGGAGGTAGTTTTATGGCAGTTGTTTCAACAAAAAATTTATCTAGTATAAAACTAAAATTGGATGCTGGTTTTGATGATAAGGGTAAGGCAGTTATTAAAAGTAAATCTTTCGCAAATGTAAAGGCAGAGGCATCAAACGATGATGTTTATGCTGTTGCAGAGGCAATCGCAAGTCTTCAAGAAAATCCTATTGTAGATATTTTAAAACTAGATAGCACATCACTATCTAAATAGTAACTTTCAAATATAGTCTACATTAAAATTCATCAACTATTTATATATCATGTTCAATATATAATACACTTGATATTATATAGATTTAACAAATTATACACTTAATATATTGATACTTTAAACAGGTTAATATCTTAAGTAATTTAAACATGTTCGTAAATTAAACATGTTAGTTATTTTAAATACTGTTGTGCTTTAAGTATAACAATATCAAAGTATTTTCTAAACTAACAATAATTAAAATACTTAAAGCAATTAAAAAAATAAATTATTATCGTGGAGGTAACTGTATGGAGATTAAGAAAAAATTAGTCATGAGTTTCAAGAATGTAAAGGATAAACAAGTTTCTTTTTCTATAGAAAATCCAAAGGAGGACTTAACTGAAGAAAATATAAAATCTGTTATGGATTTGATAGTATCTAAAAATGTTTTTTCAGTTGGAGGATTTGACCTTGCTTCTGCTGTTGAAGCTAAAATTGTAGAAACTAATACTACTCCTTATGACCTAGTTATAAGATAGGAGGTAATTTTGTGGATGATAGTTTACAATTGTTAATAACTAATGTTGGTTTTCCTATAGCTCTATCCATGTATTTATTGGTTAGAATTGAGGGCAAATTGAACACACTATCCAACAGCATTGATGCACTATCTAAAAATATTTTGACATTTGAGAAGTAATTTGACAATATATGCAAGTCATAAGATAGGTCTATTTGTAAAATAATTAGAGATATTCTATGAAAAGTACTACGATATTTGGATAATATTCCCAAATGGTCGTAGTATTTTTTCGAATTTTACCACTTTAAATTTGAATTTCACTATTTTAAATTTGAATTTAACTGTACTTAATTTGAAATTTAGCACTCATCTAGTTGGACTCAATAAAATATAATGCTATTCTAATGACAGTAATAAAATGAGGTGATAATTAATGAAAATACATGTCGAACAATCCACTAATTTTGATGATATTGAAATAATTATAAAATGCTCTGCCATTGACAATAATATTGAAAAAATAATTTCATTACTAAATACACCATTACTAGATATAAATGGTAAAAAAGCAGGAGAAATTTATAAGCTTAATATTTGCGATGTTTTATACTTTGAGACGGTTGGCAATAAAACATTTGCTTACTATAAAGATGATGTATTTGAAATTGACCTAAAAATATATGAATTATCAAACCTACTACATAATACATCTTTTTTAAGAATATCTAAATCCATGATTTTAAATATGGATTACCTAGAAAGTATAAAAGTAATATCACACAATCGCATGCAGGCTACTTTATCAAATAATGAAAAAGTTATTATAAATCGCCGTTACATAAAAAATATTAGAGATAAGCTAAATATTTAATAAAAATTACAAAAGTCCAAAATATTTTATTAATATCACTAATTATCTACTTATTAACTCACTTTATAGTCAAAGTAAAATAATCTATCTGGTATTAAATCTAAACTAATTATACATAGTGTAAATAGCTAATTATGTATAGTATAAATAGTTTAAAAATAATTAGTTAATACAAAAGCTAATATAAGTACGCATCAACGAAAACTAGTAAACTATAATTACTAATAGACTATCAACAAACACTAATAAACTATTAATAATTACTAATAGACTATCAATAAACACCAATAAGCTATTAATATTACTAACGGACTATTGATAAACACTAATAAGCTATCAACAATTACTAATACTAAATAATACTTTCAGCCCTAAAAAATAAATATAAATTAAACCACTATTAACAAAACGAAAGGATAGTGAACATAAGATGCAATTATATAACCCCCATTTTAATTCAGATAAAAATTTAATTTTTTTCTTTACAATCACGCTATTATGGACTTGGGTATTCAGCTTTACACCTGTATTACTAGGAGTTACAAATACCATGCTTGGAAAACTTCTTTTTTACTCTGCATATACAGCCCCTTCCATCATAGGGCTACTTTTTGTTTTCACAATATATCCAAATAGTGCAAGAAAAGATTTTCTTTACAGGAGCTTTAGCTTCAAAGAAATAGAAATAAAATGGCCATTACTAACAGTACTCTTTTTTGCTTTAATTGTCATTTGTTCTTTACTAATAGGAAAGTATTTTCATCTAGAAATTAATGATGTAGATTGGATGCACATAGCTATTTATACACCTTATAAAATACCAATTATGCTATTTATAAGCTTTATACTAAGTGTACTTAGCCAAGAATTTGGATGGAGGGGGTATTCTCTTGATAAATTATTAGTCAGGTTTGGATTTACAGGTGCTTCAATTATTTTAGGAACTATTTGTGGAGTTTGGTATCTGGGATGGTATCTTACACCTGGTCAAATTCCATATAATCTACTGCAATATTCTTTATTTGATGCACTTTTATTTATACCATCTACTATACTTTTAAGCTTTGTTATTACATTTGTATATATTAATACACATAGAAGTATTTTAGCAGGCGGATTTGTACATATGATGTGTAACTTCTTTACCATTCAACTATGTTCTTACTATCATATTGAAGTATATGTAATAACTCAATATGTAAAAATAATATTTTGCCTCATATTAATTATTTACATAATTTCTTCTACTAAATTTAAACAGAAAATTAACTCTGAAATTGAGCAGATAAAATCAGACGAATTTGAATTCGAGTTAGACTGGGGATTATAGATTAAACTGGTAATTAAATGCATTTTCCTAAACACTTGAAGTATACAAAAACAATATATATACTGATTATAAGTGAGAAGGAGGTCATATTTTCATGTTTAAAATTGGAGAATTTTCAAAACTAACACAAGTCTCTATTCGAATGTTACGTTATTATGATGAACTTGGCATTCTAAAACCAGCAAAGATAGATAAATACACAGGTTATCGCCTATACTCTGCTGACCAAATTTCAACTTTACAAAGAATTATTTTACTAAGAGATTCAAAATTTACTGTTTCAGAGATATCAAATATTATTCATAACTGGAATGACGAGCTTGTGATTAAAGAATTGAATCGAAAAAAAATTGAAATACAAGATGAAGTCAAAAAAGAGCAACAAAGAATAAATAATATTGATAAATTGATTGATGCTATAGATGACAATAAAGATGAGATTCATTACAATGTTATCTTTAAGGAAATTCCCAGTTATAAGATTATCTCGCTTAGAGAAATAATTCCAGACTATCACTATGAAGGTATACTGTGGGAAAAATTATATGAATTTATTAAAGAAGAACATATAGAAATATCCCATCAAGCAAACAACAATATGGCACTTTATCATGATGAAGAACTTAAAGATTGTGGTGTAGATATAGAGGTTGGAATGGTTGTAAAAAAATTAGGCAAAAACAAATCTGGATTTATATATCGTGAGACAGAAGCAGTTGATATGATGGCATGTAGTATGGTATATGGTCCATATGAAAATATAGCTGGTGGGTATGAGTCATTTGCTTACTGGCTAGATACAAATAGTGATTATAAAATGGCTGGTATAAATAGGCAAATTGGTCATAAAGGGGTTCACAACGAGGAAAATCCTGAAAACTATCTTACAGAAATTCAAATACCAGTTATAAAAATTAAATAGATTTCAATATAAATATTTACATATTAATGTTAAAGGTGGTGTCTCAAAATGAACTTTTTAGTTCATGAGGCACTCTTTTTTGTATAAAATCAAAAATATTTTTCTCCAATCTTTTTTAACTTAGATATCTCAAAGTAATATCTTTTTTTTGAATGCGACTAATTCTTGAGTTAAATAAGAACTTGATTATGGTATATAGTAAATTTAGTAAAATGAAAATAAACAAAATTACAAATATATTACATTGAAAAGGAATATAGTCATTTGTTGATAAAGATAAACTTTTATGAATGAGCTTACAAATTTCAATACTTGGTATAAGTAAAATGATAAAAGCAATGTTTAATATTGGACGGTACACACTTATGAACATCTTGTTGATTTTCTTGGCAGTATATCCCATCATATCTAAAATAAAAATGTTTTTGGTATCTTCTTGAAATTTTAAAAGAATAGTTAAATATAAAAGCAAACACCCAATAACACAACCTAATATTTGGCATATTACAGCACTGGTGCGGTTTGAAACATTATTCTCTTCAAGTTTAGCTATTCGTTCTGATGTATTTTGTATATGGGCTGTTCCTATCTCTGGTATATCTGTTATACTATTTGTATAAATACCGTTGTAAGAGTCTTGCGATATATTTAATAATTTTTCCAAATTACTTTTTGATGTGTATACGGAATAATTATCTGCATTTTGTGCAATATTGTAAACATGAAGTGATTTTTCTATATTATTTAATCTTACAGTTATATCAGTTCCCTTTTGAATGTCATACAAATCTGCCAATGCCTCACTTACAACAACATTATTAGTTGGTATATTCTCTATTTGACTTCCCCTCTCATCAGTTAGAAAAAATAAGCCCTTACTGTTTTCTATTCCCATAATAGAACCATTGATTTTTTTGCCATTACTTTCTACTTTTATATTTTCCTTTATGTAATACTCAAATTTTTCGTAATCCTGATGTACAGTCTGATAAACAGGATAAGATACATCATATTGATAGTTTCTTCCATGAGATTGTGTATCAAAAATATATTGACTACTTAAATTTAAAGAAAAGCTCATAATAAAAAGTATAGCAAATATCCACACAGAAAGAATAGAAATAAATATCTGAAATGGTTTTCTTAGTGCAAGTCTCATTGAAAAACTTGAAAATTTACTTAAAATCTGACTAAACATTCCCACATGAAATGTATTCATATTGTTATTTGCATTTAAAAAGTCAATAGTATCCTTTTTATTCATTTTTTCAAAAATTATCATAACTGAAATTGCAGGTAAAAAAGAACTTAGTAAGGCTGTACTATAATTTTGTATATATATCCCTTTAACCAAATGCTCCAAAGAATATACATCATTATATAAACCTAACATCACATCTGAGCCTATCCACCCTAAGCATAATCCGCAAATATTAGCAATAAAATTTAAAATTATGCTAATCAAAAGAATTATTAAAGCCATCTTTTTTGTAGAATATCCTAATGCAATATAACACCCTAATTCTTTTTGGTGCAAAGAACAATACTTCTTGTAAAACATAAAATATACAAAAACAGTAATCAATGTAAGCATTACTAAAAATGTAATAGCTAAAGTTTGATTTGATTGTAGAGATATAAGAAATTCTTTTTCTATATTTGTTAATACTGGTTTACTATTCAAATATTCTAAATTACCATCAATAGAAATCTGAACAAAAAAATACATAAATGACGATAATAAGCTCAACAAAAAAAGAATTATAATATTAGATTTCATGGATAATGCACTCTTACAAAAGTATTTTGCAAAAAATTTCATTATTCAATCCCCCAATCTATATCTTCAACAGCTAGTGGTGTATGATTTTGTATATCATTTATGACTACACCATCTTTCATTGTAATAATACGGTCTGCCATTTTTGATATTTTAACATTATGGGTAGAAAATATAACCGTTGTACCATATTTGTAGTTAAGTTCTTTCAAATATGAAACTACTTTTTTGCTGTTTTCTTCATCTAATGCTCCAGTTGCTTCATCACAAAAAAGAATATCTGGATTTTTTATAATTGCTCTTGCAATAGCCGTTCTTTGTCGTTGACCTCCCGATAGCTCAAAAGGAAATCTATCCTCTAAATCTTCTATATCTAATTGTTGCATAATTTCTTTATACGGAATATTATTGCTTCTAGACGATTTTCCTAATTCGATATTCTCTTTTACAGTCAATTCTGGCAAGAGAAAATACTCTTGAAAGATATTACTGAATTTCTCGTGACGTAAATTAAGTTGCTCTTTCTTTGATATATTTGTAATTGCTTTATTACGATAATATACTTTTCCATTAGTCGGATGTAGCAAACTGGACATAATATTTATTAATGTTGATTTTCCAGAGCCACTCTGACCTAAAATAACAGTAAATGTTTCAGAAATAAAATCCAAAGTTACTTCTTTTATTGCGCTCTCAAAAGAATTAAATTGTTTAGTAATGTCGACTACCCTTAAAATTTCTTGCATCATATAACCTCCATAGTAATAAAATCAAAAAACGCAATGTACTTTTGTGTTCCCAATGATTTATTTACTAATTCTTCCAAAGCTTTAATTTTATTTTTCATGCTCTTTGCTTCCCATTGAAAGAGTATATTATCAAGGTAGAAATTAGATAGTGTCAATAACATTTCAGCAACTTCCAAAGGGAAAGATGTCTCAAACTCTTTGCCTATTACTCCATCCTTTATAATAGAAGCATAGAAAGGCGACATATACTTTGTAAATGCAATCATTAGTTTTTGATGAAAAATAGCATTCTCAGGTTTATTTATTACTTTTGACTGTTCAATGTTGTCATGGAATAGGGAAATTCCATTCTTGATTGCCTTTTGTAATCGAACGACAGCACATTCTGAATAGTTATCCATATTTCGCAAAGCAATTACTGACTGGTTCACATACTCAATGATTGCTGAATCGACACATTCTTCTTTAGATTCAAAATAGTGATAAAAAGCACCTCTTGAAATAGATAACTCTTTAATAATTATAGAAATCGACATTTGCTCATATCCGTATTTTAATAATATCTGCCATATAGAAGCAAGAAGTTCTTGTTTTTTACTATCAAAATTAACTTTAGTTCGTGCCATATTTACCTCCTTATAAATAAACCGACTATCGGTTTATTTATATATTATCAAACCTACTTCACACTGTCAATGAAATATAGCTTATAAAATTTTACCTAAATATTATAAGCTCATAAAAACCTTAGAGATAATGGAGTTATTTAATCATCATCCTACTGTTACTCTTATTTAATTATTCTTATTTAGTTGTTCTCATCCAATAATATTATTTATATATTGTCTACTTTTATCAATGTGGAAGAATTTCTAAACTCTCTATATACAGTTTACCAATATTAGTATTTTAAAAATAAAGATTATATTACAATTAAAAAATTATTTCTAACCTTTCATTTAGTAGCCACTTTTTATATCATTTTGTACAAAAAGATGGTATTGATATAGTTTTTGCAAAGGTATATATGAAGATTTTAAGTTCATTAAAATATGACGGAGAATGGATTTATGCTCCTTCTATACATTTTATAGAAGATTTATTATCTACAGAAGAATATCAAGTTAAACGAACTCCTGTAAATCATGAATTCAACAAGACAATTATAAAAAAACTGCCACCTTCTACCCTACTTAAAAACTAGCACTACATTGACATATAAAAGCTTTCGTGATAGTATCTAAACGTGTATTAAACACGTTTAATTTTTTTATGAGGAATTCTTAAGGGGAAAAATATGAAAATAGATTCAAAAAAAGAGCAACTAATTAACACAACAGTCCAGCTATTAACTTCAAATAGAGATATTTCAAGTATCACAGCTAGAGAAATCATCGCTAAAGCAAATGTCAATTTGGCTATGATTAATTATTATTTTAAATCTAAAGAAGCACTAATTAATACTGCTATTAAAAGAATTTTAAAATGCCATATGGATGAATATAAAGCTACACATGATAAAAAAAATTTAGCACCTAGGCAGGAATTAAAAGAAATGCTAATGACATTTTGTGATGTTATAATTTTATATAGTCAATTTATAGAGATTTCTGTACCTTACATATTAGTGCAGGAAGACATTATTTATCCATTTGAAATATTGCCTTTGATTAGGGCTCATTATAAAAATCACGACAATAACAAAACTGAGGAAGATTACAAGGTTATTGCATATCAAATAACTTCATTTATACAGTTAGTTCTTCTTCGCTCTAACGCTTTTTTAAGGTATAGCGGTATTGATATTATGGATTCAGAGAAAAGAAGTGCTTTAATTGACTCTCAATTAGATTTATTTTTAGTAGACACTATAAAGTAGTACTATTTCAGTTTAGTATTATCTCTATTTAGTATTTATATGTGTTTAGTATTATGTCTGTTTGGTACTATTTCAGTTTAATTATATGTCTACTTAGTTATATGTATATTTAATTATATGTTTGTTTAACTATATGTCTATTTAGTTTTGATACATAACTCTGACATAACTTAAAGATATTCTCATAGACTCAAATACTTACATTAAATAAAGGGGGAATTTTAATGTTTTTTACATTTATAGGGATAATATCAGCAGTTTTATTAGTATGTACAATTATATGCGGACTCTGGATAAAACTTAATAATCGCAACAATGACTCAAATTCTCACTTTACTTTTTCAATACTTTCAATTGTATTTTCGTTATTGATTGTGGTAGCTTTTTTAGTAAAAAAATAGTGTTTTTATATCATAAGATAAAAACATATAATTATTTTATGTTGTCTTCAAGTTATCATATAGAAGCTTTTTAGGCAACTAGTTTTTATACTATCACAATAATACTCTTTTCTATTGATTAAAATAAGTACAACCGCATTAACATAAATTTTATCTAAACAATTATAATAGTCTACCCTTTACATATCAGCATACCTTTTATCTAAATAATCGTAGCAATACCCTCTCAACAATTTTTCTAATTCAAACATTACAAAAAAACACCCAATTCTTACAACGAGACTTATATTCCCAGACCCCTTTCAAATGCTATCATTGACTTACAAGATAAATGAAAGCGAGGATGATATATATGCTTAAAGTAAACAATTTATGTAAATCATACAAGACAGGTAATAAAACGTACCCTGTATTAAAAAATATTTCTTTTGAAATCAATAAAGGTGAATTCGTTGCAATCATGGGTGCATCTGGAAGTGGAAAGACAACTCTCTTAAACTGCATTTCATGCTTTATACCAATTGATGAAGGTGAAATAACTCTTGGAAACAATAATATAAGAAACCTACAAGAAAAAGAACTTTCCGAAGTTAGAAATCAGCAGTTGGGATTTGTATTCCAAGATTTTATGCTGTTTGATGGTCTTAGTGTCTTTGAAAATATCTGTGTTCCACAAATTATCAAAGGTGGTCAAGTTATACAAATGGAAAACCGTGCTACTAGTCTATGCAAGTTATTTGGTATTGAACATATACGCAAAAAATACCCTGCCGAAATATCCGGTGGTGAAAAACAACGTACAGCCGTAGCAAGAGCTCTTATGAACAATCCAGATTTGATATTAGCAGATGAACCAACTGGTAATCTTGATAGCAAATCTTGTCGTACAGTAATTGACTCATTCCTAAAAGCCAAACAAGAACTAGATGCTACTATATTCATGGTTACACATGATAGCTTTGCTGCAAGTTTTTGTGACCGTGTTATTGTCCTTAAAGATGGAATGGTTTACAAAGAAGTCGTAAAATCAAATTCAAGACGTGAATTCCTAGACGAATTGTTGGAACTTTTAAAAGAAATGGGAGGCGGTCAAGATGACAATTAATAAATTATATGGAAAACTTCGAGCCTACAATTGGAAAAACTATACAATATTATTCTTTTGTATAATACTGTCTGTAGTCTTAGTAACTTCATATGCTTTAATTTATTTTAGCCCTACAGTACAAACAATCCTTCCAACTGGTGGAGATAGTAGAAAACAAGCCATAATGATATTTGCAGTTGCTATATTAGGATGTGCTGTTTTTACTACTTATGCCTCTTCCCTATTTTTAAAATTTAAAAGTAGAGAAATTGGTATTTTTATGGCTCTAGGAACAGATAAGAAAAATTTGAAAAAGATTCTATTTTCAGAAATACTACTTATTTCAATAGTCTGTTGTCTTTTAGGTCTTATATTAAGTATACCTGTATCTTTTGGTATATGGAAGATATTCCAATTAGTAATTATTGATACAAGAGAAATGGCGTACCAATTTGGAACTCAAGGATTTATATATGGTTTCATATTTTGTATATTTGTAACTCTATGTATTTTCTTACTTTCAGTAAAATTCATTAATCGTACAAATATAATTGATATACTAAATGACCAAAGAATCTCTGAACCAGTTCATGAAGTGAAAAGTTGGTATGGTATATTGGGAGCATTTTTTATGGTATTAGGACTTCTTCTAGGTTATGTCGTACCTTCAATAGTCATAAATAAACTTAATTACAGGTTGCCATCTATATGGAGCATCACTTACATATTCTCTGCTGTTGGAATTTACATGATTATGACATATGTAGTGGTACATGCAAAAAGAGGAAAACATCCAGAAAAATACTATAAGAACATTATATCTACTAGTATGATGCGATTTATGGGCAAACAAACAGTAAAAAATATGTGTGTTATTGCATTTTTAATTGCAGGAGCCTTATTTGCTGTATTCTATGTACCTAATATGGTTACAGGAATTAACGAAAATATTAAAAAGAATCCTATAGATTACACGTTCACTTATAATCAAAGTGTAAATCAAATATCAAAAAAAGAAATTGAACAGTTGGCAGATAAGCATAACGTAAAAATCCAAAACTACATGGAACTTCCTTCTATTGAATTAATTGTAGATGGTACAGAATCAATATTTAATAAAGATAGAACTATTGATGATGTATATATGAAAAAACATTCTTTAGCTATGTTCTTTAATTCTAAGGATTTCTCTAAATTAATTGGTAAGCCTATCACTATAAAAAATGGCGAATATCTTGCTGTTGTAAGTAAAGGGAATGAAAATAGAGATTATGATTTTCCAAAATTTATATCAAGCCCAGCCACAGAAAAAGAAACTCCTTTTAAATACGCTGGAAGCCTAATATTTAATGGTTCTTTCTTTCAAAATGCTGGTATGAATGCTTATGTCCTTAGTGAAGATGATTACAACACATTTACTAAAGGTTTATCTATAAACAATTACAATAATTCTGTCCTATTTGATGTAGATAAAGCTACAGATACCTATGCTTTTGCTAGTGATTTAAAGGCAGAGACTATAAAAAGAACACCTAAGGAAATGGGAAAATACACTAGTTATGATGAATATGTGAAAAAACGCTATGAATCAGCTGGTCAAAAATATTTTATGGATGAAGAGTATCCAAGTGGAGAAGGTTCTTTAAAATTAACTCCAGATAATAATCAATTATATCTCCAATGGAAGTACTATCCTAATTTTAAAATTTTACAGAGTCAAGATATGATAAAAAATACGGCAGTATTCTTAATGTTATTTATCTATGTAGGTATCATCTGCTTTACGGCTGTGGGAATCATTGCATATACAAGAGGTGTTACAATAGCAGTAAATCACAAACAAATTTTTATAGACTTAAATCGATTAGGTGCTAACAACGACTATATAAAATTCTGTATTCGCAACCAATTAAAGAAAGTCTTTTCGTACCCTCTTATTACTGGAAGTTTTGTAATATATCTTTTTAACTTTATGATTATGGTAAACAATGATGGTAGAATTGTTCATAGTGAAGTCAATGCTCTTCTGATAAATCTAGGTTTGCTAGCGATTTGTGGGGTTTATATGTACCTTATATATCGGTTGACTTATAAAAAATTCAAAGAAATTATTGGGATTTCAAAATAAGTTTGCTTAAATGATTCTAGATAAGGCTTCTCTAAGTACATCTATATAATTTTTATCTGTACGATTCTAGTTAAAACTTATTTAAATAAGATTCTACTTTGCTACCTAGATATATTTTCTCTTTTATATATCTAGGTATCTCAATTTATTATATACTTAATTATATAAATATAAAACTTGAAAGGAGAATACTCATTGATTTCAATTTGTATTTGTGATGACGAAAAACAACAAAGAAGTATGCTAAACAAAATCATCACAAGAGAAATGGATTTGTGGGGCTATCCCTGCCAGATAAAAGAACACTCAAATGGCGAAAGTCTAATATACAACCTAGAACACGAAAATTATTATATGGACATCATTTTTTTGGATATTGAACTTGGAGAAATTAATGGAGTTGATATAGCAAAAGTCATCCGAAAATACTCAAAAGATACTATAATTATCTTTGTCACAGGTTTTTCTGACTATGTGTTTCATGGATATGATGTAGGAGCTTTAAACTATATCTTAAAACCTTATAAAAGTGAAAAAATATGTGAAGTCTTAAAAGAAGCACTAAAAAAATTAGAACAATGGAAAGAACACTTTATTACAGTTCAGATTGGAACTAACCTTTGTAAAATCAATACAAAAGACATTCTCTACTTCAAAAGTGAATTAAGAAAGTTGACTGTAGTAACCCCTGACAAATCTTTAGAATATTATGGAAAACTAAATGACATGGAAGACATCCTTCCATCTAATTTTATACGTACACATCAGAGATATATTGTCAACTTAAACTATGTAGACAGTGTAAATCAGACGTATGCTAAAGTACAAAATGAAAAAATTCCTATAAGTCGTCAAAAATATCAAGAAGTTGTAGGAAAATTTGC
This sequence comes from Clostridioides sp. ZZV14-6153, assembly GCF_020657855.1. NCBI lineage: Bacteria > Bacillati > Bacillota > Clostridia > Peptostreptococcales > Peptostreptococcaceae > Clostridioides > Clostridioides sp. ZZV14-6153. The sequence continues at coordinate 92,692 of NZ_JAGWCZ010000010.1, forward strand.
AAGACATATGCTAGAATCTTAATTTTTAGAAAGGTTTTTCAAATGGATACTTATTCAATAACATCAAACGCTACAATTTATATTACAGTTTTAATTAGCATTTTTATAGCTTTTTTTCTTTATAAGCTAACATCTTATTTTATAGACTTTAGGAAACACTGGATTTTTAAAATAATATTGATTTTGGGTTATTCTATTATCACTCAAATGATAATATGGCTTTCTGACCCTGTAAATATCCTCTTTACACTACTTGGATATTTTATACTCCTTATAGTCTGTAGTAAAAGTAGGTTGATTCCTATAATATCAGTTATAATGATACTCTATCCTATTATAGTTGGTATTAATTTTCTTTTTATAAACAATCCTCTATATAGAGAACTTGTAAGCTCAATTGAGTATACTGCAATACTTTCAATTGTTAAGATAGTTTCTGCCATAATTAAAGCATTTTTATGGTTTTTGATACATTTTTTCTTAAAAAATAGATTAGTTAATATAAAACAGTACCTTACAAATCGCATATGGATTTTTATTGATGTTGTATGTATGTCTTCGTTTTTATCAATATTAATCGCCATTATTTTACCACCTACTAATTTAATTCCTATGGGTAAGGATACTATTATTTTAGGTAACTTGCCTTATGGTACTTATCTAATTATTTTATCTGCAATTATAGCTAATATTGGTGTAATACTTCTTTTAAATCCACTAATTGAAAATGTAAAGATGAAGTTAGAAAATCAATCGAATCATATAAAAGAAGAATATTACGACTTACTAGAGAATCAACAGGTTCAGATACGCAAAATACGACATGACATAAATAACCACTTCCAAATGATTGAATCTTATTTAGAGGTTGAAGATATTGATGGAGCTAAAGATTATTTTACACAATTAAAACTTGGTTTTGGGACTTTAAGTGGTAAGCAGTTTTGTAAAAATCCAGCCCTTAATTCAATTTTAAATCTTCGTCATGCAAAGTTGGAAGAAAATGGTGTTGATGTTCATTTTAATATAGATATAGACAATCACTTTGGTATAGAGCCAATGGATTTATGTACTATTTTTTCAAACTCTTTGGATAATGCTATCGAAGCATCCTTAAAGATTCCCGACTTATCCAATAGAAAAGTGATATTAAAAGCACGTTGTGAAAATGAATATTTTAGTTATTTATTGACAAATAACAAGGTAAATACTATCACTAAAAAACATGGCTTATTTATTTCAGATAAAGATAATAGTAAATCTCATGGATATGGGGTTGAAAATATCAAGGAAATTGTTGATAAGTATAGTGGAGAGTTGAATATTTCTTATACTGATACAGATTTTTCTTTATTTCTTTATATTAGGTTATGTTAGTATTAAGCTGAAAATCATATTATATAATAAGAGGGCAGGACATTGTTTGCACCCATTAAACTATACACCAGCTTTTCAATCTCACTGCACACATTCTCAAGTTCCACTTGCAGGTCACTGATTGCCAGACAAATTGGACAGGTCATGTCGATGAACGAGAAAACTTCTGAGAAGTTTCAGCAGATATCGAAAAAGATTATGGATAAGGTGTGAAAATAGAGTTTTGAATGTGATTGTTATTTCATAGCTTGAATGATATAATATTGAAAATAAAAATTTTTTAAGGAGAATAATCATGGAATATATTGTTGATGATTATGAATTGGATGCTAAGGTCTTCCTATCTTTGGCCAACAGTGTTTGGCCTGGCAAATATGATGTTGAAAAAACACAGAAGGCATTGAAAAAAACAATCAATATTACAGCGTATGAAGAAAACCAACTTATTGGGTGCATCAGAATATTATCTGATGGATATTATTTTGGTACAATCACAGAACTGCTGGTTTTACCAGAGTTTCAAAAGAAAGGTATTGGAAGCAAATTGTTAAACCTGGCCAAAGTCCACACACCGACATCACTATACTTCGGTGCACAGCCAGGAGTAGAAGAATTTTATGAAAAGAACGGTTGTCAAAAAGATATGCAATCATATATGATTAAAAAGGAGAGTCTCTAAAGAAAGCCCCCTCCACGTCTATACATGAAATTGAATTGACAAATCCTAATTTGTTAGGAGTATAGTAAAGCCAGTCGAGCCAGCCAACGGTTAAGCCCATTCATTTAAGCCTTGATTGGTTGACTACTCCCCTCTCTAGGAGCATACGATATTTGTTACCAACAACCTGCTTCACTGTCTACATGTACTTCCTTGTAAACTTATCTAAACTTAAATTTAAATATATTAAACTTAAATATGGCAAATAATATCCTAACTATATCTATTAGAATACAATTCCCTAGCCTTTTCAGTAACCTCTTTAACAAAATCTGATTTATTATCTGTATAAGCATCACGATTATGCTCATGTTCCTTCCATAATTTCAACTTAAGACTTTCATATTCCTTCGCAACACTTGGATTATCAATCAAATAATCTCTAAAAAATAATTCATCATTATCCCCTGCACACCTTATATGTAAATGAAAAACTCGTTCTGCAAACCCATCTACTGTATATCCTTTATTAAGTGAAACCCTCTCACCACTTTCAGACATGCAAATATAGCCATTTGACTCAGTTAATTCTTTAATCTTTTGCATGTTGCAGTCAGGCTTTATCTCAATCAATATATCAACAATCGGTTTTGCATAAATTGTATTTACAGAAGTACTTCCAATATGACTTATTCTCACAATTTTTTGCATAGGAAGTAGTTCAGTTAGTCTAGATTCTTCTTCTTCAAACCAATCTTTCCAACATTCCCTATGATTAGTTAAAAATATAGGAAATAGCTCCCATAATTCTTCTAATGTCATATCTGACAGTTGTTTTCTCATAAACCAGTTCTCCCCTTTTAGATTAGTAAATTTAATTGTTCTTTATACAATTTTATTGCTTTTGATTTTATTACTTTCTACGATTTTATTAATTTTGATTTTATTTCTTTCTACAACTTTATCTCTTTTTTAATCTTACTTAGAGAACACTCAGCTTCATTTTTTATTAAATCATTTTTATCACTATATGAAACTTGCTCAAGAATATCTATACTTTCTTGAGTCTTAAAAGAAGAAAGGCTCATTACGCATTTCCAAATAATTAAATCATCTTCCGAATACTTTTCCATTACACTTACAATCTTTTTAAAATAATACTCACTAGCTATTTCTTGATTATAAAATATCATAAATCCTATAGCATCAATTACTTCAGAAATCTTAATCCTATCATCACTCTCTAAAACATCAAACAATGCAGGTAAAACCTCTACATTCATCCTTGCTAAACTTCTCGCAATTATATCCCTTGCCAATGGGTAACTCTTCTTTTTAGAAACCCTGTCTGGCAAATATTTATGTTGATTGTTTCCTATTATTCCAAGGTATTTAATCATCTGTTTTGCAGTATAAGTATTACCCTTTTCAAGGGCATTACAAATCTCAATCTTCGTATATAGCGATTTTTCACCACAAAGCTTTCCTAACAAAAATTCTACAAATTCTTTATTTTCGACTCCATATCTTTTTGACATTAAGTTTATAGAAACTGACCTTTCAACTGCTTTTGATGAATTTGCTAGTTCTAATAACTCTTCATCTGAATAAGATTGAAATTTATTGATATATTCTGCTGTAATAAAACCTCGCTTTATCCAATCTTCATTATTACTTTTCATAAATTAACCTCATATTATTAATAAATTAAATTCCATCTTATAGCTAACAAGTTTTAATTTAACAATTTAATGTTACTTACAACAAGCTAATATACTTCCTTTGCATCTCTCGGTAGGCTTCTCACATGCTCCAAAAAACTCCTACTCCTCAAACTTCTTCAAACAAATAGTTGCATTATGTCCACCAAAACCTAAAGAATTAGAAAGTGTATATCTCACATCTTTCTCAATACCACCCTCTACAACATAATTTAAATCACAATCTGGGTCAAAATTTTTATACCCTACAGTCATAGGAACAAATCCCTCATCTATAGATTTTACACAAACTATTGCCTCCAAAGCTCCAGCTGCACCTAATAAATGTCCTGTCATTGATTTTGTTGAACTAATAAGTACATCTTCAGAAGCCTCTTTTAATGCTAACTTTATCGCAATGGTTTCGTATTTATCATTAATTGGAGTAGATGTACCATGTGCATTTATATAGTCAATTTCACTTGGGTTGATTCCACCTTCATTACACGCCATTAAAATTGCTTGGCAAGCTGCTTCTCCTGTAGGGTCTGGACTAGTAATATGATATGCATCTTCTGTTACACCATAACCCACTACTTCAGCATAAATCTTAGCATTTCTTTTTTTAGCATTCTCCAAGCTTTCTAATATCAAAACAGCTCCTCCTTCACCCATGACAAATCCATCTCTGTCTTTATCAAAAGGAATTGACGCTCTATCAGGATTATCGCTATTACTCAAAGCTTTCATATTATTAAATCCAGCCAATGTAAATTCAGTTATACATGCTTCAGAACCACCAGCCACACAGACATCCAATCGTCCATGTTTAATAGCTGTAAATGCTTCACCTATTGTATGAGTAGATGTTGCACAAGCAGAGACCAAAGCATAATTAATTCCTTTAAATCCATATTTAATGGCAATAGTTCCAGCAGCCATATTTGATATTAACATTGGTATTGTGTATGGAGAGACACGTCTCCCACCCTTTTCTACAAACTTTCTATATTCACTTTCAAAAGTATGTATTCCACCTATACCACTACCAACTATTACACCTATACGATAAGGGTCAAGTTCTTTAAAATCAGTTCCACAGTCAGAAATTGCTTGTCTTGTTGCTTCAACTGCATATTGACAATACAAGTCATTGTGTCTAATCTCTTTCTTAGAAAATGATAACAAAGGATTAAAATCTTTTACTTGCCCTGCTACTTTTACAGATAAATCCGTAGTATCAAATCTATCAATCATCTGTATACCATGATTTCCTTGTTTTACATTACCCCAAAACTCTTCAATATTATTTCCAATAGGGGATACTACCCCAACGCCAGTTATTACAACTCTATTCATATTTACTCTCCTTTTTATTATACTCTTTATACATATTACCCCATTCAACTAAAGAAACTAATATAGGACGCAAAGTCATACCTAATTCAGTTAAAGAATATTCAACTTTAGGTGGAACTTGTGCATAGACTTCACGATGCACCAAGCCTTCATCCTCCATACTCTTTAGATTCTGCGATAACATTTTTTGACTTATATTTTCAATTGATTTACTTAATTCACCAAAACGCTTTTTTCCACTTATTAATTCTCTTAATATTAAAAACTTCCATTTATCACCTATCATTTGCAGTGTGATTTCTACTGGACAAGCAGGTAAATATTTTTTCATATTATCCTCCTTAACTAACTTAAAGTTATATACTCACTTTTAGTTAGTATAATTATATGATACTATATTTACTACGTCAAGGTAACAGATTTTATTTGTAAAAAGCTTCTGTATTTATTATAGAAGCTTTATATATTCATTTAAAAAACTCTTTGTATTTATTTGTAGAAACTTTATATATTCATTGTAAAATCTATTTATATTCATTTAAGAAGCACTTTGTATTTATTCCACAAACTTTATATATTCATTTAAGAACTTATAAGATATTTTCTTTCCATACTTCAATACAACAAGAGGTATCAACATATTGCTGATACCTCTTTTATATACTTAACATAATCACGTATTAATATATTTATAATATTTACCCAATAAAAAATTAAAGATGAATGATTAGAGATTAAGAATTTAACCATCATGGAAAGTATGACATTATTGTCAAATCTAAGTAAGTGTGGGAAGATTACTCTTCCACTTCCCTTTCATCAAATATTTTATGCTGAAATATCACACATGCACCACCATATTCCGCATTTTCTATTCTGATTGAACCACCAAGCATCTCAACTAATTGCTTGACAATGTACAACCCCAAACCAGAATGCCCATCTTTAGTTTGTCTAGCCTCATCACCTCTATAAAATTTTTCAAAAACTTTATGCATATCTTTAGCACTGAATCCAGTACCAGAATCACAAATCTCATATGATATATATTCTTTTTCTGCCTTTGCTGATATTTTGATTTTTCCACCTTCCGGAGTATATTGCAGACTATTGGATACGATATTATCAAAGATTCTTTCCAATTTCTCTATATCAATCAAGATAGGTTCTTCTACATCACTTTGAATATAATGACTACAGGCATAAAAAATGTAAGCCAACGAATTGCTGTACGTTTTGTTTCTAGCCACTCTGATGATAATACTCCTATCATTTTACTTCCCTCCTATTAAACCAAATGCTTGTAATTACTGTAATTACAACAAATACAACCATGGATACGATAATTCCAACAGGAATCACAGATGAATCTAAAAGGGGATTTCCAGTCTCCAAAATAGCTCCATTTGGATGCACACCAACAATAGGACACATCAGCCTCATAGCCCAACTCCATGGTACTGCAAACCATAAAGATTTTATTGCTGTAAGAACACTTACCATCATACCTACAAGTGCAATTCCCATACTTAAGAATGTTCCTTTCCATGTAGCTGCCCACAACTGAATAGGAATAAGTGTAAGAGAAACAAACCAACAAACAAAGCCTCCAGCAATAATCTTTCCAAATGGGATTGCTCCTTCTGATAAAAACAAACCACTAATGATTGTTGCAACTATCAAAACTAGTGTTGAAAGCAGAGTGTAAACTGCCATAGCCATAATCTTATTAATCCAAATAGTCATAGGTGAAACATTATATGCACACAAAGTGCGATAATTCCCAGCTTTTCTTTCCTGACCAGCTACCAAAGTTGCAAATAATCCCATACCAAGAGGTAAAAATACAAGTTGCCACGAATATTTATTTATAAATGAAAAAAGTTAAGCAGTACTAACAAAGAAAAAGAGCAGGATATCATCCTACTCTTTTTCTTTGTTAATATTATGTATTTATATCTTACTCTACTCTATTCTCAATACTTGTATTTATTCAAAAGCTTTAAACTCAAGTATATTTTCTTTAATATACTGCTTCATATTTCTTTAAAACACTTCTTCATAGTTCTTTAAAACACTGCTCCAAAAAGGTTAATAGTATTTCTATAGTATTTAGACTAAAAACATATCTTTTTAATTATCTTATTTAGTATCAGAATCAAAAGGAATCCATGCACGTCCAAACTCTTTATCTTTAAATAAATAGGATAATCCAGTTATTTGCTTTAATCTAAGAATCTCCTCAATATCCATCCCTAAGTGCTTTGATATCCATTTATCAGATTTTCCAATATCACAAAGTTCCTTTATAATATTGCTCATTAAATCCACATTATGTGAACCTCTTGCACGATTGTGACGAATAGTACTTGCCATTCTCTCATCAAGTGATTTATCAATTACTGAAACAGGAAGTACTCCACCTTCTCTATCATATATATCCTTATTTTCAAGCATTATTCGATATCTATGAAAACCATCTACAATAACATATTTGTCATTTTCTGGATTATAATAACAAACAATCGGCATTGTATATCCATCTTCTTTTATACTTTTATACAGTAACTGCATTTCTGGTGGAGCCACTGCATTTGGATTATAGTCGTTAGATTCTATCTTTTCAATCGGGACTGCGATAATTTCATATACAGGACTTTTATACTTCATAGCATCTTAACTCCTATCTTAAAAAATTTTTCATACTTTTTCTTAATGTACTCTGTTTTCATTCTTTGCTCTTTTGTAGGACTAAATCCCATAAACTTACACATATGGTCATTTTTCAAAATACAATAACACATTCTTTTCCAACTTGGTATATCTTTAGTAAATTTAATATCATCTGTGTCATCAGGTATATCCCCTAAGAATATAACTCTACTTTTTTTATCTTTTGTATGATTAGAAATTCCATTTCTTTCTATATTATACCCTTTTCTTATCAACTCACATATAGCGATTTCTGGCAAACCTCCGCCTTTATTATTCCAGAAGTCAATAGATGTTGAAAATTTTTTAATATAATTATTTCTTATATTTTCAGGTAGAGTATCAAGCAGAAAATAAGTGAAACTTTTCCATGTATGTCCTTCTGGCAACTTTACACTACGATACCCCATAGCTTTTGTTTTTCCATAAATAGAAGTAAAATTAGCCCCTTGTACTCTAGCAACCAATTTCACCCATACTTCTGGGTCCAATATCTTATATAAATTTAAACTCTCTTTTGCTGAATCATTGAAAGGAGATGCTACTCTCATTTTTCTTGGAGGCAATCCAGCTTTATAGAACAAATCATAGATTTTATTGTATTCATAGTCGAATTTATAATTGGCTACCCAAACATCTTCTAGTCCCCAGTCATATAAAGGAGATGCTGTCCATACATTTTTAAACTCCTTTGTTATCCAACACTTGCCTTTATATCCATGCTGTTTATTCACAATAGCACAATAACGTTGTAAGGATTCCGAGGCTCTTGTTCCAAGTAAACAAATAACTTTTGCACCCTTATGCTTGTCTCTCATCCACCTACCAAATTGCTTTGCCAAACTTTCCTGCTTCATCTTATATTTATAGTAGGTAAAAGGATTACTTTCTTGATTTATTACGTATTCTTTGTCTGGCATTCTTCTTACCCATAATTCTTCTTTCTCATCATCCCATGGATACCAAAACATTTCATGATTACCTACAGCTGTTCTCGTAGCCATTGGCAGACATACCCAATACGGTTCAATATCTTCAAGATTGTCTTCAAACATTTTTTCAACATATTCTGTTGTCATACTATATTGAGCCTCAAAATCTTGATGAAATACTCCTATTTTGGATTTTATATTATATTTTCTTTTATAATCCAAAACTAAATTCAATAATAGACCACTATCTTTTCCTCCACTGAAAGATACATAGATATAATCAAATTCACTGAAAACATAAGAAAGTCTGTCTTGAAAAGCTTCAAATACACTGGATTCCAAATATCTTTTATCCATTTGTAATCTCCCCTTTCAAATAGAAGTTCATGAAAACTTATAACATAATATTATATATGCACTTTTAGTAGTAATCAGCATAAATTATGCATCCTCTAAGTGCATAAATCCAAAAAAATAAATATAATTATAATATAAATCAATTTTTCTATTATAAACTATATTTTACCATTATTTTACATAATTTTCCAACAGCATAATTATCATTATTTCTTCAGTATTTAGCCCAATATTTTGTATTTTACATATTTTTAAAATCAAATTTTTATTTTCCAAGTTTATAATTTTTTAGATTATATATTTCTTAGGTAAATTTTAAAAATGTCTTTGCTTTTTTTATTGTTTTATAAGAAAAATAATATAAACATATATCATATTTAAAATAATATAGACATGTATAGTATTTAAATATACTATTAACTTATAAGGTCGTAATTTCATACATCAATAATTTTTATAAAAATCAACTATTTTTAGATTAATTATTTCATTGATTAATTTTTAAATTGATTGTTTCATTGATTATTTTCAAGGTAATTATTTCATTGATTGTTTTCAAGTCAATTATTTTATTGATTATTTTTAAATTGATTGTTTTATTAATTATTTTTAGGAGGATTTATGAATTTTTCAAACATAAAAAAGTATTTTTTAAATTTTTGTGGAGCAATACTAGTATCTTTATTAATAGTTTTCGTATATCTTATTGCTTCAGCCTTTGAATCAACCAATAAATTATTCTCAAATCAAACGATTAATTCTATGTCAACTTTTATAATTTCTTTTATAATCGTATTCGTATTAGCTAAGGTATATAATGAAGGTATACTAGAGGATTCATACAAAAAACTTTCTATAAAAAGTTTTTTAAACTATGACAAAAAATATATCTCATTGACATTATCACTATTAATAATATCTATAGTATTTTGTAAAATACTAGCATTAATTATATATGACTTAACACAGGAATATGGTTCTGACACAGAGCTTAGTCTTGCCATTTTTATAAGTTCTTTTACATATGTACCATTTATAGAAGAATTAATATTTAGAGGTATGTTTTTTAACATTGCGTCTAACTTACTAGATATGAAAAATAACACTGTAATTAAGATTACAATTATAGTCAATCTCATAACGTTTTTAATAATGCATTATACTAGTTTTGGTTTTCCAAATTTTAATTTATTTTTATCCTTATTAGCGTCTATTCTTCCAAGAGTAGTGATTTCAGCATCACTTATATATATTTACATTAAGACTAAAGACATTAAGTACAATATTATTTTGCATATGTTATATAATTTTATTATTATTATCATAAATTCAATTTTCTAATTATCATCACAAATTGTACTCTCTTTTACATATGTTATATTATTTTATATCGCATCATAAAACACACTTTTATGACCTAATTACAAATTATCCCCTATAACTTAATTAGTATATATTTTTAGTTAAATTGGGTAATAAAAAATAAAAGGATGGTGATTTCATTGAAACTTAATAAAGGTATCAAATTTACAATAGGATTGCTTATGGATATAGGAATTAGCTTAGTTTTAGGTCTCAATCCTCTATTAACAACTTTATTTGCTCTACTATATATAACACTCTATATTCCAGATATTTGTAATATTATAAAAAAATAAATATTCATCTGAAATAGACTATATAGAAAAAGCTCCCTACTTAAAAGACTACTCTCGCTTGAATTTAATTGATTTTTATGTAGTACCACATTCCCAAAATTGGGAATTTGGAAAAGCTGTAGAAAAAATAGTAAATGCGTATTCTAAAACTTTAGAATTAAAAGCTATTAATGATAATCAAGCAATATTAATTGAAAACGACAGTGTTAGAATTTTAAAATAATTTAATATAAATAGCACCAAAGAATGATAAACACTGGCTTGTCATATCTTTGGTGCTTTTTTATGCAATACGTTTTAGAATACTAATTGACAAAAAAACTAAACCTCATTATAATTAAACTACTAGTTTAATTAATTTCATGAAAGGAATATGATATGGGAAGAAGAAAAAAAGAGCCAAAAAGTGTACACCGTGAAAACATTGCTTCTGCTGCTCAAATTCTATTTATGCAAAAAGGAATTGAAGCAACATCAATGGATGATATTGCAAAAAAAGCTGGTTACAGTAAAGCAACCTTATATGTATATTTTAAAAACAAGGAAGAAATTGTTGGTGTATTAGTACTTGAAAGCATGAAAAAACTGCATACATACATCACTTCTGCTTTAGAAAAACAAACAAGTACAAAAACAAGATACGACTTTATCTGCAATGCACTATTAAAATATCAAGAAGAATTTCCATTTTATTTTAAAATAGCTCTCGATGAAATCAACATTGACTTTGAAAATACCGACTACTTACCTGAGGAAAAAGAAACCTTCCGTGTTGGTGAAGAAATCAATGAGAAAATAAAACAGTTGCTAAAGGCTGGTATCTTATCAGGTGAGCTTAGAGAAGATATTGAAATTATGCCTACTATATTTTCACTTTGGGGAATGTTATCTGGCATTATACAGACAGTAGCAAATAAAGAAGCTTATATCAAACAAGAAGTAAAACTTTCTAAACAGGAATTTCTTAAATACGGATTTGATATGCTTTATCGTTCTATTTCTAAATAGATAAGATAAATCTACAAATATACAACTATACAATTTCTTATAATAGACATTATTACTTTATATATTTGAATATATCTGAAATTCCATTAAAACAAAAGATATTCAAAACAATTACCAAATACTCTAACTAAAAGGATTGAGAGGTATTAGAAATGAAAGTAAGCAAGAAAAAAATCATTTATCGTATTATCGTTATAGTTTTGCTGATAGGACTTGCATGCCTTGGAATATATTTAAAACAAGTTAAAGATTATAAACAAACAGTAAAAAATATGACCTTTAAAAAAGTAAATATTTCCGATATTGCTGATGGAACCTATGTTGGAGAATGTAATGTAAATATCATATCTGCTAAAGTAGAAGTCACTGTAAAGAGTGGTAAAATTTCAAGCATTAACCTTTTGGAACATAAAAATGAACGAGGAAAAACAGCAGAAAAAGTTATTGATAAAGTACTTAACAAGCAAAAAGTAGATGTAGATGCTGTATCAGGTGCAACAAATTCAAGTAAAGTTATAAAAAAAGCAATCGAAAATGCACTCATAAAAGGATAACTATACTTAACAAATTTCTATAAGAGTAAAAATATTGTTTTTGAATATCTGTACCAATTTGTGGTATAATAAAAGCAAGAAGAACTACAATCTATTTCGTCGTAGAGTGAAGTTCATAATTAAATGAAGCTATTTAAACTTATGGAACTTGATTTTAAAATCAAATTCCCAGCCACTTTTACTCTTGCCACGAGTTGAGTGGCTTTTTACTTTCGTAAATACTTTACAAATTAAGTAAAATATTAAACTAGCAACAACGCCAGCTATTACATTAAGTAAAAAGTTATTCATACTTCCCACCTCCTTTCATTAGGAAGTAGGTTTTATCCTAGTATGAACTCCACTCTTAAATTATAGGTTACATCTTCTTGCTATAAATATTATAACATATACTTTCCCATATTTTACCTGTGTTTTTATTCTAATAACTCCTTTTTCTTTTCAGCATCATATATACCTACTATCATCAAATATTATTTAGAAATTAGATTTAATATAATAAAATCAACTATAAACAAGAATAAGTTTGTTTCTCTAAACAATGTGATACTTATAGGAATATGTTACAAATAAAACTTTCAATAATTGAGCCTTGAGTAGTGATAAAATAATATTTTTCATAAAATAAGCAAATAATTGATATAAATTATCATTTTCTGTTGAAAGTTACATTCATGCGTGCTATACTTAATTTCATAAATGGTAATAAATGTCATATGATTTTACAATTCTATTAATAATAATTATTATTAACTTTTAAATTTCGAAATGAATATCAAGAATTTTCTAAAATATAGAAGAATTCTCTAAAATACAAGAGAATTATTTAAATATAAAAGAATTATATAGGTTATATAAAAACACATAAAACTACACAAAAACATATAGTACACTTAAAAATATAATAGAACTATATAATACTACTTTTGTAAAATCATACTCTATTTTTAGCATTTATTACTCTATACATAAGATATATAAATAAAATTTAACTTAATGAAAGGATACGATAAAATGAATATTTTAAAAATGAAAAAAACAGGGATATTTTTAGGAGGAGTACTTTTAGGTACTGTAGGTGTCAAAATACTTTCAAGTGATTGTGTAAAAAAATCTTGTACTAAAGCAACTGCTGGAGCATTGAAAGTTAAGGATTCTGTTCTTGAGACAACTACTAAAATCCAAGAAAATATGGAAGATATTTTAGCTGAAGCAAAAGAAATCAATGAACTAGAAGAATTATCTTCATCTAAAGTAAAAAAAGTGCAAGAAGATGCTGAAGTTGTACAAGAAGCTCTTAAAGCTGAAAATGTACAAACTGTAGAAAAAAACACTGATTCTAATAGCATTAAATGTGAAGACATCAAGGAAAATGGTACTGAAGAAAAAAATAGTACTTGCACAGCAGAATAAATTTAACGATTATTATGGTTAATACTATCAGGTGTTATGATTAATAATATCAAGTATTATGATTAATAGTATCAGGAGGAAGTAAATTGAATCTTTATATAAAGCATGAAATCAGAGGTCGTATACGTTTTGATTTACAGCTTGGTAAATTGAATAACAAGCAGGCAGATACTCTACTATATTATTTGACTTCTATAAATGGTGTTACCAAAGCAAAAGTTTATGATAGGACTGGTGACGCTGTTATTTATTACACTAGTGAAAGAAACTCTATAATAAAAGAAATCACTAAATTCAGTTTTAATAATAGTGAAATAGAAAAATTAGTCCCTGAACACACTGGTAGAGAGTTAAATAATTACTACAGAGATAAATTAGTAAATAAGCTATTGGTAAAGAGTGTATCTAAGATATTTTTCCCAAAATCTTTAAGATTTTTTTTTATAGGACTTCACTCTATAAAATATTTCAAAAAAGGTATCTCTTCTTTATTAAATAAAAAGATAGAAATTTCTGTTTTGGATGCAACTGCAATAGGTATCTCCATTTTTAGAAAAGACGTGAATACAGCTGGGTCAGTGATGTTTCTTCTTGGTATAGGCGAATTACTAGAAGAATGGACTAGAAAAAAATCTATAGATGATTTAGCACAAAGTATGTCGTTAAATATTGAAAAAGTATGGTTAAAAAAGGATGATACTGAAATTTTAGTTCCAATTTCAGAAATAAAAGAAAACGATTTAGTTAGTGTAAATATGGGAAATATGATTCCATTAGATGGAGTTATTGAATCTGGTGAAGCAATGATTAATCAGGCATCTCTTACAGGTGAATCTCTTGCAGTTAATAAAAGACAAGGCTCTTACATCTATGCTGGAACTGTGATAGAACAAGGTAATATCGTAATGTGTGTCAAAGAAAAGGCTGGTACTACCAGATTTCAAAAAATTGTAACTATGATTGAAGAATCTGAGAAACTTAAGTCTTCTGTCGAAGGAAAATTTGAACATTTAGCAGATACCTTAGTTCCATATAGTTTTTTAGGAACTCTATTTACTTATGCAGTTACTAGAAATCCTATAAAGGCACTTTCTATTTTGATGGTAGATTTTTCTTGTGCATTAAAACTCTCTATTCCTATTTCTGTATTATCAGCTATGAGAGAATGTAACAATTATAATATTGCTGTAAAAGGTGGGAAATTCCTTGAAAATGTTGCATATGCAGATACTATTGTATTTGATAAAACAGGCACATTGACAAAGGCTCAACCAACTGTTTCAGATATAATTACCTTCCAAGATTATAATAAGAAAGATATGTTAAGACTAGCTGCTTGTTTAGAGGAACATTTCCCACATTCTATAGCTAATGCAGTCGTGCATGAAGCTGAAAAACAAGGTCTCAGTCATAAGGAAATGCATACAGAAGTAGAGTATATTATTGCACATGGTATTTCAACAAAAGTTGATAATAAAAAGGTTATAATAGGTAGTAAACACTTCGTATTTGAAGATGAAAAATGTATTATACCAGATGGCGAGGAGTATAAATATAATAATCTTTCAGACGAATATTCTCACCTATTTATGGCAATATCGGGGAAATTATCAGCTGTTATTTGTATCAGTGACCCTTTACGAACAGAAGCTAAAGATGTAATTTCAAACTTAAGACAATATGGACTCAAAAAAATTGTAATGATGACTGGTGATAGTGAAAAAACAGCTAAGTCTATAGCCAGCAAAATTGGAGTAGATGAATATTATTCAGAAGTTCTACCAGAGGACAAAGCTAATTTTATTAAAGATGAGAAACTAAAAGGTCGTAAAGTTATTATGATTGGCGATGGAATCAATGATTCTCCTGCTATATCTGAGTCAGATGTTGGAATTGCAATGAGTGAAGGAGCTGAGATAGCAAGAGAAATTTCAGATATTACTATATCAGCAGATAACTTAAATAATTTAATTATTTTAAAACAGATTAGCAATAAACTTATGAAAAGAATTGGTTTAAGTTCTAAGTTTATTATTGCTTTCAACTTAGGTTTGATTTTTCTTGGTGTAGGTGGATTTATTAGACCAAGTACATCTGCATTTTTACATAATGCTTCTACTGTTGGAATAAGTTTAAACAGTATGACAAATTTATTAGATAAACCTAATACTTATAACTACAATTAAAACCCATTGTATAACACATTTCTATCTAAAAAATTTATAATTCATATTTAAAAAAGCACTTTTAAACAATTAAACAATAATATTTAAAAGTGCTTTTATGACTAAATTTTATAACTAAAATCAACCTACTTCAATATTACTTCTCAATAATATTACTTCTCAATACTATTCAATACTGCTTAATACCATTCAATATTACCTCTCAACACTACTTTAATACTATTCAATATTACCTTTCAATACTACTCAATACTAAAGGTAAATTTCCATAATATTTCTACTTCACTACTAAAAACACCCTTCCTTAAATCTCACTTCAAACTGCTATATTTCAATCAATCTCTGTTCATAGCATTTTAGCTCATTTTGTTTTAGATAGTTAAATTCAGACTCTACATAAATACCACAACCAATAAACTCAATTGTTAGATTTGGTATATTCTCTTTCAGTATACTCATCTGTTCATATATAATTTTTTCCCACAAATCAGCCTGTAATACAGAGAAATACTTCATAATTTCTCCACTGTTATCCATATCCTTTTTGATTTCAGACCAGTTTTTTAGCAAGACGCCTCTTTTATCAATATATCCAAGTTTTTTAAAGCTCTCTATACTCTGATTCCATGCATCTTTACTACTCTTATCAAAATATGACTCTAGCTTTTTACTTTGCTCACTTGTCAATAAGTCATAAGAAAGCTTCTTATTAAAATGTGCTTTCAAAGAAAGTTTAGCCATAGAATACGGGCTTCTACCAGAGTTTAATCCCGCATTTTTAAACTTTTCTATTCCTTTATCTTCTATTGAAGACCATATAGAGTTTACTGAATCTGAATCATCATCTTTTCTATATTTAACATCCAAACCATGTGTAATATCGATATAATTTTGTGGAAATACATATTGATAGTACATATCTTTGTTATCATCATACAGAGAAAAATATCCTTTATCATATAAATGCATATGTACATTTATTTTTAAACTATCATCTAAAATATTTCGTCTAAGATTAGGTATATTTGCATAAATAGTTACATATTTCATTGCATCATATTTTTGATTTATTGGAATTTCAAAGCTAATTTCTTCTCCTGTCAAAAGCTTTTTCACTTCTTCTTCATCACAATCATATAAAGAAAATGTATTTTCAAATCCCACACGTGATTTTCCAGCCAAACTTCCTGCTAATGGTATTTTCAAAATATGATTATCTGTTTTTTGCCATTGATAAGTATCTTGAGCTAAAAACTCTTTAATTTGTCTATTTTGTTCCTTTGCCTGCTTTAGCACCTCATCTTCATTTTCTGTTATTCCTACATGGCATCTATTTAAGATATTTACTATATTGCTTCCAAATGGAAACGTCCATAATTGAAAAGCTGCTGCCTCCACTTGGCACAAATATCTAATCTGATTCAATTCAATTTGATGAATAAGCTTTTTCTGATACTCATTCATTTGGTTACCACTGTCTGACATGTGATAAATCAGTTCTCCCATTGCAAGATTGTCTTTTTTCTTGTCAATCTTGTCAGTAATAATAATCTGAGCATCCATCATGTCCTGTACTTTTTTGAAAATTCCCGAAATATCCTCTGCATTTTCCATTTTCAAGCTTTCAAACTTCTTAATTAATTCAGTTAATACATCTTTCATTTTTAGTCTGCTTATCTCATTTTCAAAAATATCCTGATTTTTAACTATAGTATCAAATCCGTCTACAAATGGTATAATAGATTCTTTCAATGTTTTATCTTTGAACTCTGCCATCTGAGTATTTAAACTATCTAGTTTTTTAATATTATCTTCTTTTGTCTTAATCGCATCTTTGACTACTTTTATTTTATCTTCAAAACTAGCTTTTACATTTAGACAATTATTAACACTACTAATTGCTGTATTGATAAAAGAACAACTTGCACTACCAATACTTAATACATTTTTAATAGTTGCTGTTCTTTGCTGTCTTTCAATAGATGCTTTACACTTCTCTAGTGCAGCCAACTTATCTTTTTGTTGTTTATTACTATAATTTGCTTCCAACATACCCATTTCTTTTTTCTGAATGTTTGTGTATATCTTTTCATACTCGCCTTCATCCAGTCCATTTTTTGCTGCTACAATGTCATTATCTTTCCCTTGGTAGTCATTATTATCTAAAGACTTAGTCATAATCTCTTTAATTTTATTAAAATTATCTATCTTTCCATCATCGACACCAACTAATTTATTTGTCATTGCTCCTAAAGCATTCTTTCTATCTTCATTTAACTGAGCTCCAAGGACAAAACTCATACCTTCAGAATCCATTTTGAAATCTGAAAAACTAACCATTCTGTTAGTCCATTGGTACTCTTCTTCCTTAGCTGAAAGATTTTCTTTTAAAGATTTTGCACTATCAAAAGCTCCCAGACAAGCTTGACCAATACCACTTAATGATGATAGTAAGCTCAACGCACTCTGTATTCCAGAAAGAATTAGCTGTGTTTTCATTTGTTCCTGAAGTTTTTCCTTCTTTTCTTCTAATTTCTTTATGTCTCCTTTTTCATCTTCTTTTATCTTTAGAATTTCTTGAATCAAAAGATTCATTTTTGCTCCAACAGAAAGCATTTTATTTTCAAGTTCTTTTTTCAAAACTTCTATTTGTTGATTTCCTGAGTCAATTTGAGTTAAGACATTTTCCTTATATGTATTGAAATATGCTTCTTTTAATTCATCTTTTTTTCCTTGTTCCAATTCTTTTAAAGTCTTCTCTAGATAATCTGTCAGAGTTCGAATATCTGTAACACGATTTCCTCCAATTTCATCTTCCTCTATCATCTGCATATAAAATGCTGCTTTCTGTTCTAATGCAAATAAAATCATGCTCCATTCACTAAAATTCTGATTTTCTTTTACAAAAGCTTCTATTCTATTAGACTGCATCAATTTATTTATAAGATAGTCATAAATCTCTTTTGCTTCTTGGTAAAACTCTTTCTTTGTATGCATATCATCTAGTGAAATTACTTCTTTATTTTTCTTATCAAATTTATAATACTTCTGAAGAATTTCTCTATTTAACTGCATTTCCACTTTCTCAACTGCATTAAAAATCTCATAAATATGTGAAATTTCTAAAATATCTGCTTCTAAAATTCCTACTGCACACAAAAGTTTAAGGTTTCTATATCCTTTACTTCCAGAAAAACCAAATCTTTCAAAGAATTGATAGAAAAATGTATCCATTGATAGAGAATACTCCTGCTTTAGCAATGCGTTTTCTACTAATGATTTTCCAGGATGCCCTTCTTTTCCATCTGCTCCATCTAGACCTGAGTCTGCAAGTTTTTTAATTGTCCAGTCCTTGTGTTTTGCATAAAGAGCATCTAGTGCCTTTCCATCATCTGCTGTTTCCTTACTGTCTGAACCACGACCTATCACATATCTATCAAAATAGTAATAGTTTCTGTCACTATCATCTATTGGAACAGAAGTTCCTATATATCTTATTGTTTCTTCAAAAATTCCTCGGATTCCTCCAAGACCTCCAGCTCCACCTTTTCCTCCAGAACCGCCTTTTCCTGCTAAGCCATGTCTTCCGTCTCTTTGGTTTATAGAATTTTTTAGTACTGTTGCTTGTCCAAGGAGATAAATCTGTCCAGCCTTACTTCCAAGACCAGCATTTCCACCATCTCCACCTGTTCCTCCAGTATTTCCTTGTTTTCCTTTTTCTGCTTCTACTATATAGTATTTTGTATCTTTCTCCTTAGTAAACTCTTTTTTCTCTGGCTTAGAACCTAGTTTTGCATTTGCTCCAGCTATTCCGGATGCTCCTGTTTCTCCTACTTTTCCATCTTGGCCGTTTCCACCTTGTCCACCATCAGCATAAAGCTTAAGTTCGCCTTCTTTTTGTATATGTTTAAAAGATATTAAAATATCGCCTGAAGTTCCTGCATTATTTCCAGCTCTGCCATTCATTCCGTTATAAATAGAACTTTCTCCATCCAATTTTTTTGCATCATTTCCAGAAACATTAATTGAATAAGAACCTTTTGGTATACATAATTTTTCAACTAATAGAACTATGTTTTTACCTGAGAAAACATCCTTCTTCATATCACAATCTATTTTTAGCTCACACTCTCCATACATATATATAGATGATAATTCATTAAGTTTATAGCCAGATATGATTTTAGTCAAATCTGATAAATTCACTTTAGGTACAGGAATATATATAGAAAGTACTTTGTCTTTTTCATATGATTTTATATATGTACAGTTTTGAATTTTTTCTCTTCTATATTCTTCATCTAGAAGTTTCTCAGCTTCTTCCTCTTCCAATTCCTTCTCTGCTATCCAGTATTTAATACATTTTAAAGTGTCTTCTAGCGTTGTATTTAATAATGATTTTAACAATTCACTTAGACCGACAATATTAGTTTCTCTACAATAACTATTTAGCTCTAAAACAAGGCGTATTTTTTCTAATATGTTTACTTTTTGTACACCATCACCATAGAAAAGTTCTTGCACAAATCTCATGAGTCCTTCAATACTATTTGTTTTTCCTAAGCTCTGACTCATTTGTTCCAACTGAGTTTTTTTCTCTTTTAGATTTTCTATAGAAGATAAAATAGAAATAGAATCTTCTAACGCCTTTTTTACACTTTCTATATAAGGAGCTAGAAGTTTTTCTAGTTCTTTATATGTTATATCAACAGCTTTTTGTATCTCTATTTTACAAGAGGCAGTAAGCATTAATCCCATATCAGTTTTTTGGAAAGTATTTGGAAGTTTTTCTAGTTCTCCCAATAGATTTTCTGGCTTTGTGTCCATCGGATTACATAATTCTATAGACACATTATCTGATAGTACCACATTTAACAGATATACCAGTTCTTTATAACCTTCATAATCTTTTTCTTGGCTATCTAGGTCTTCTTTTACTTTTTTCAGTATATTTCTAACTTTTTCTTTTGTTACACTACTACTAGGTGACTTAGGTATTTTATTGATAAGAAAGAAAAAATTTTCCTTATACTGTGTATATTCATTAAACATATCTTTTAAGTTTTTAGCTGTATCAATTAACAGTGTATGTCTAGAGTCCAGTAAAGACTGGTAGTCTAAAATGACTACTATCCCTTTTACATTTGAAGATGCAGAGATAGTTTCTCTTACAAGCATTGCTCCTGCAATCATATATTCAGCTCCACGATTATCAAAAAAACCAGGACAATCGCATAAAGAAAATGCTTTATTTTCAATATCTACAACTTCTGGGCATAAAGTCTTAGAATATACACCATTTCCAATATCAACTGCTGAATCTTTAGCTGTGATGTATACTTGTCCAGTTTCCGCATCTGTCTTTTCTTCCATCTCACAACCTTTTAAATAGTTGATACAAGTACTTTTTCCAACTCCTGAAGCACCCAGGAATAACAAAATCGATTTTTCTCCTAAATTGTATCTTTCCAGTTCATGCCTTCCATCTTCTAAAAGATTTATGATTCCATTGTACAATTCATTTGCCATGTGTTCATCCCTTTCTATACTTCAGCACAATAGTTTTGATATTTCTCTTTAACAAAACTTTCCTCTACTTTTAAAACTGCTGTTGATACTTTAGAATTTGGATTATTATATCCTCCAGATTCTCCTCTATCTCCATAATCAGCATACTCTCTTGATGGACCTTCTTTTCCTTCTTTCCAACTTCCACCTTCAAAAGTTATACGATAACTAGCAATACCAGTTAGCTTATAATCCCAACTTGTAAAATATCCTGTATAGTATACAGTGGAATCTATAGCACTTGGAGAAAATGAAAGTGTATTATAACCATGATGACCTCCTTTTCCTCCATTTCCACCAAAACCTGGTCTTCCATCTGGACCTCTTTCTCCATCTCTTACTGTTATATCACAACAGCTGATTAACTTAGCTCTCTTTTCATCTGAATCTGCCAAGAAGTAGATATTTCCTTTACTTCCTCCATTTCCACCTCTTCCAGCATTTCCTCCTTTTCCTCCATTATCTCCTTTTGCACCACTTGTTCCTGATGCAAAATAACCTTTAAACATTTTTCCATGGAAACTACTTGTATATCCTGCATCACTTCCATTTCTACCTGTGCTTCCAGTCTCACCATCTTTACCATCTGTTCCTCTTGAACCATTTCCTCCATTTGCTATTAGTGTAAGGCGATAGTTTTTAATTTCTTCTTTAATATATAAATAAATATTTCCTGCATCTCTACCATCTTCACCATTTCTTCCATATATAGAATTATCTATAATATTTCCACTCTTTCCACTTACATTAATCTTAGCATTACTACTTACATCAAGATTCTTACAAGAAATAATGATATTTTTTTCTGATGCAAAATCCATTCCAAGATTATCATCCATATAGATAGTATCTTTAGCTGAAAACATAATTGTAGAGACATCCTCTCCCACTTTTCTATTTCTAAAAGCCTCTAGAACACTACTTATTACTAAGTTTGGAATTAGTGCCTTCACTTCTATGACTGTCTTGTTTTTAAGTTCAAATGTTTTTATTATAAATGGAGTTAAAATATATTTACTTACAAGATTTCTAATTATTTCATTACCTTTTTCTCCATAGGTATTTAATCTTGTTATATTTTCTTCTAATTCTTCACTATTTCTATCTGTAAGATTCTTTAAAATAGGCTCAAAATCACGTTTACTATATATGTAATCTGTTTTATTTGCAACTTCCATCAATTTATCTCTATTTGATAATGTCCATACCTGTTTTTGTACCTCATAAGAAACTAAAATCTCTTCTACTTTCTTTCTTATAATAATAAATTTTTGTTCCATTATACTTTTACTTGTTTTTTCTATAATAGATTCCATATATACAGAAGATAGTGAAATTTCAGCATCTCCATGGTCTGTATATTTATTTAAGTCTTTAATTATACCCAAGTTTCTCTTTATCTCATTTTGTAACTTTATACATGTGTCTTCCAAGAATAATCCACTTTCTCCTGACAATAAATTGATAAATTTATCTAAAGTAATACTAGCTGTATTAACTGAACTTTCTAACCAGTCTTTAAATATGTCTACTACTCTATCATATTTTGACATTTCTTGAATCATTGTTACTCTTTCAACCTTTTCAATAAAGTCTTCTGTATATTCCTTAACATAAACTTCTAGTCTAGATACTATACCACCTTGAATATCTTTTATTAATGTATCTAAAACTAATCTTGCATCTGCACTGATTGGATATTGGAATGCTGATGTTTTATCTTTTACTTCTTCTAAATTTATTACTTCTTTTAATAATCCTTCTCTTTGCTCTGCTTCAAGTGGTTTACAAAGATGAATATTTTTTCCTTCTCCTTTTAGCAATTCTTCAAATAACCAAGCTTTATCTTGTATATTATTTTCTGGACTTTCACACAATTGTTCGTATTTTTTTCTAATCACATTATATATTTGTTTTTCTGTTCTTCCTAAAAAGCTTTTAGAAACAAAGAAAGTAATACTTCCTCTAAAATTCTCTTTATGAAGACACATATTTAATTGTTGAAATAAATCAAGTACTTTTGTAAGTCTAGCCTCTAATATATCTGCTTCTGGTATTAGTACAACTACGCCACATATAGATGCAGAATTTCTAAACACCTCTCCCAACGAAACTGCTGCACTAATGTCATGTGCTACACCTCTGTTATCACTGAATCCTGCAGTATCACATAATTTTGCATCCATTCCTTCTACTTCTCTTCTCATATCTACAATATTGGGATACAAAGTTTGTGAAACAGCTCCTGAACCAATTTCTGCAACAGGGTCTACACATTCAATATATGAGATACCAGTATCTTCATCTTCTACTTCCTTCATTTCACATCCTGCAAGATAATTAATTGCTGTACTTTTCCCACAACCTGTGCCTCCAAGAATCAAAATTAGATTCTTATTTATAGCCTTATCTATTGCTACTTTCCCTTCATCTAATAGGATTTTGATTTCTTCTAAAAGCTGATTTTTTTCTTCCATGTATCTTCCCCCTTGTTTATAAAATTTTTTAATGTTAAAATAACTGTGCTTGTAAAATATAGCCTTTACTAACACAGTAATTTTATTTTATATATCTGATTATACTTTTTATTTTATATCTAATTACATTTTCTACTTTATATTATTTTTTCTACTGCTCTAAACTTTGACCATCCTCCACAATGAATATTCATATAAAAAACCTCCTTATATGTTTAAATTTATTTATATAATAGTACCAATTTTCTAAATATTCAATACAATTCGTGTAACTAGTCGATAAAAGTGCATAACTGGACAAATAGTTTGTATAAAAAACTTTGAAAGTCAAATTTATTTAATTAAAAATAATATAATACAAAAAAACAGTCAATCTATTAAAATCAACTGCTCCATAAATTGAATTTTTACTTATTAGATTTTACAAAGTTTATACATTTGCATGTGTTCCCCTATACAAAACTGATATTGCCACTGCTATAAGTATCATGCCCATAAAAGCAGGTGCCGCATGACCAAGAGACACATAGATTTGACCTCCAATGATAGGTCCAATTATTCTCGCTAAAGATTGAATAGATTGACTACCCCCTTGAATCCTTCCCTGTTCACTAGAATCGACAGACTTGGATATCATCCCATTGAATGAAGGTCCAAAAATAGAATCGCCAAAACCAAATATAAACATTCCAACAATAAAAATAGGATAGAATGAAAACAATGCCGATGCTGCAATAAAACTGTAACCTATAATCTCCGAAATCATTCCAAGAATGGCTATCTGTGCATCACTGAGTTTTCTCAAAAGCTTTGGCATTATAAAACCTTGTGAAATGATGTCTTGGATACCCATAATTGAAAATACAAGTCCAATTAGCGCGGGTTTCCAATTGAAAGTATCTATTGTAAATTGTGAAAAGACAGACTGTAAAGACCCATTTGGTATCCAAAGTAAGAATGCTGATACAAGTAGCCTTTTTAAGTTTTTTACAGAAAGTACATTTGCAAGCTGTATAAATGGATTTAGCCTTACAAGTGTAATCTCCTTTAATCTATTCTTCTTATCAAGGCTCTCAGGCATATATAAGAATCCATAAATAACATTCAATAAAGTTATTATTGCCCCAAAATACATTGGTACAGAATAACCAAACTTAGCAAGTAATCCACCTACAGTTGGACCAATAACACAGCCTACACCTGAAAAGGCACTCACCCATCCAAAGTATTTGCTTCGATATTCTCTAGGAGTGATGTCTGCAAAATATGCGAAGATAGTGCTTATGCTACCACCTGTTATACCTTCTATTATACGTCCAACAAATAGTACCCATAGAACTCCTCCTATTCCAAAAACTAAGTACCCTATTGCAGAACCCAAAAGACATGATAAGAGTAATGGACGACGTCCATATCGGTCGCTCAAAGCTCCAAGCCCAGGAGCTGCAAAAAACACGCAGATTGCATAAACAGAAGTTAGCATTGTAACAACTATAGCTTGTTCTGATGGACTATTTGTATAAGGTTGCACTAAGAATGGAACAACAGGTGCTATGATAGTGAACCCGATTCCGCAAAGAAACGCAGATATAAGACCAAATATCAAAGCCTTTTTATTTACAATTTGTTCTGTATTCTGTTCATTATTTGATTTAAATATAAACACTTAAATCCTCCTCTCAAAAAGTATAATTTGGTTTCCTTCAGGAACACATTCCTTCTATTTCTTTTTTACTTTTTTACTTTTTTACTTTTTTCATTATTTTAATTCCTTGGAGACATATTCTTTTTTTTATTACTTCAACTCCTAGGGAATATATTTATCTCTTTATTATTTTGATTCCTTGGAAACATATTTATCGTATCACCATTTTGTTTCCTTGTCAACAAAATAATAGCAATAAAAATACAGCCCGTTCTCAATAGAGTTGGGCTGTCTATAGTTTCAATTTCTTTATTCTAATTTATTTTGACTTAATATTATACCTTGTTTCTTTATTTCTGCATCCAGATGCCTATTGTAATTTTCCGCAAAGCTAATCATAATATCAAATTGTTCGTCAGTTACCTGCTCAAATACAGCTTTATCACGTTCTTGAAACTCATTGTGCAGTCCCTCATGAATTTTATAAACTGCTTTTCCCTGTTCAGTAAGTCTAAAATAAATTTCTTTCTTGTTATCAGACTTCTGGTAGCTTTCGATAATTCCTTTTTTTATGAGTTTCTTAGTTAGCTTACTTATTGCACCTCTAGTCATATAAAAGTGCTCTGCAAGCTTTGTCACGTTGCAATCTACATTTCTTTCAATGTATTCGATACAATGTACTTCAGAAGATTTATAACCTTTAAGACTTTCTTCCATCTTAAATTTATTAAGCCAAACCATCTTGTTTAATAAGTCCCTGAAACCCATTATGACCTGTTCTTCTTTATTCATAGCCTGTCCTCCCACCCGTTAGTGCATTAACAATATTATATTAAACTTTTGTTTCTATTTCAACAATGTTAAAATAATTATTTTAGGAATCGAACTATACATAAACATAAAAAAAGGAAAACAGAATCATCTAATTTAAACCTACATTCTTTTAGATTTAATCAATATCATATAAGTGTTGGTAACTATACAAGTAAACATAAATTTGAATGATGATTAAGATAATTAAATGGTTTACAAATAATTTATATTATAAATAAAACAACATGACAATACATCTCTTGTACTGTCGTGTTGTTAAAATACATGTAATGTTTTAATAATAGTTTTTACAATAAAAGGCAGTGTTAACTAAGTTTTATTTATATACTGTTTAGTCTTTAGTCTATATACTATTTAGGATTACTGAAAGTCATCTTCCTAGAATCGAAATCAATTGACCATTTATAGTTTTTCAAATAATTATGACCTATCAAACCATCTTCAAAGAATCCAACTTCCTCATAATATCTGGATTCCTCACCTGTTGTATAGTTCCCAAATCCATTTTCCAGTTGCAAGCTACCTAGACCATATGATGAGATTTCAAAAGTACCGTCTTTATAATCACTTCCTCCCATTCCACTACTTTGTCCTTCAGAAGCTGACTTTAACTCAGGCATTGGAATCCCAGCTAAGTCCATTGTTTCTTTAGGTAGTTGCATTCCAGCATCTTCTCCATTAGCAAACCCTGAATCCATAAAGAAGTTCATTCCACTTTTCTGATTTGTTGAACCTTTAGCATACATGTAATGAGTAGAAGCAAGCGTGAATGGAATCTCTTCTAATACTTTATCGTTGGCAAGCATTTTATTGGCATTGGCCATACCTACTTCATTTCTAGGTCTTAATACTAACTGGCCACTAGAATAATCAATTGTAGGTATAAATTCCTTCAATACACTTGTACCAATAACGCCATGAACATTTGACGCATTACCTTTAAATGCTTCTTCAAATCCCTCAAATGAACCCATCATTACAGGGACATTCTTCATGTTTACATCTCCTATAGTAAGTGAGTCAACTTGACCAAAACCAACTTCGACGATATTACCTCCTTGGAATGTACCTTCTTTCTTTGAAGCTGTTTTAATACCAAGCTCTTTTGTAAGTTTACTATCCGCAACAAACATTGCACCACCAGTATCAATAAAAGCATTTATTCTTTTTCCATTTATCTCAACTGGAACAACAGGTAGGGGTTCACTTGTTACAAATGGAATAGCACTTTCTTCTTTTCCATTCCAGTTAATTTGTCTAGTTTTGCAATAAATAACTCTCAAATTCAAATGAGCTTGGGAGTTTTATTTAGTAATTAGTAATATTTTAAGCTTATACCAAAAGATTCATTCCTCTAATTTTATCCCCTGTACTATACTTAGATATTAAAATTTTCTTGAATTCATAACTTTAAGCTACTTTATCAAATAATAAAATTTATATAAAATGCCTATTATTACAAAGATGCAACTCAAAGTTGACAAAAAACATAGTAGGATTGATAGTGTGCAACTTGTATATTTGTTAATATTTTAGAATAAAGATTGAGAAATATTGAGGAGGAAAATAAAATGGATATATCTGAAAAAATTTTAAAACTAAGAAAAGCAAATAATCTATCTCAGGAGAATTTAGCAGAACAACTTAATGTATCAAGACAAAGTATATCAAAATGGGAAACAGGTCAATCTGTTCCAGAAACAGAAAAGTTAATTGCTTTAAGCGAAATATTTAATGTTACAATAGATTATCTTTTGAAGCCATCTGAAATAGATGAGATATCAATTAGAACAGAAATTCTAGAAAAACAGCAACAGCAGTTAGTTGAAAAGGAAATAAAAAAGGATAAAATCTTATTTATTGTATTAAGCTGTCTAGCCACATACTTAATTGCATTCGCTATATATATTATTGGACACTTCTATTTTGAAATTTGGAATCCAGGTGTAATATTAAGCGAGTTTATAATAGCAACAGCAATTGCTATTACTATTAATTTAAAGCATAAGTATAAAGTTGATAAAAATTCTATAAATAATTAAATCGTAGGATAATGTAAAGTTATTTGAGGGGGAAAACAAATGAAAAAAACTAAATCAAAGGTATTAAGTTTAACACTAGCAACTACTTTTTTCGTAGCAACAACAGCAAATTCATATGCTATGTCAGCAGCTAGAAAAAATCAAGAGGTAGGAGCTCCAAAATACAATGATGAGGTAGTATATATGTATTTATCTCATTTTGTAGATTTTGAAGGAGATAATTATGAAGAAGGTTTGTGTACATATATAACTAAATACGATAGAGAGGCTTATGATAGATATTTAAGTAGAGGTTCTGCTTTTAGAAGTGCTAATTCTATGCGTTTATTACAAATCTAATAGCATTGAAGGGAGATTTACCTTCATTTTAAAGAATATTGGACTGTATATGGAGTTGGAAATTTTATAATAATTTTAGAGTGTATGTTAATTATTTTTGATGACAGTTACTATTTATCCCATATAAATAAAAAATCTAATTCTGATAAATAATAAAAAGGGTTCACCCTAATTAGAGTGAACCTTTTTTTATAGTAAAATATGTATTGTTGTTAAATAAACATTTAAAAATTAATAATGGATGCTTTCAACTGCTCCACCCATAAAACATCCACTATCTAGCCTATTATACGTACAAGATAAATAAAATTTATACTATCTCTATATTGTCTTTAATGATACTTTTAACTTCACTCTTCTATTATACTTTCTATATAGACATAACATTTTTTCAATTGTTGAAAAGACTTCTTAAAAAGATTTGAAAATGCTACTGAAAATCCTTTAACATCACCTTTTTTTAAGTACATCAATATTTCAAAACATATCCCGAAACGTGTTTTTAAAATTTCGGGGTATTTTTCAGGAAAAAATCGCTCTATATAAATCCCAAATACAATATATTGCTTTAAATGCATAAATATTTCTTGCATTATATAAATTTCTGAACAATCCACTATTTTACATAGCAAAACGAAATCTGGATAGATATTGCATTCTTCAGAATTCTTTTGTAAATGTCTTAAATGAGCTTCTATATTTTCTATCACCACAGAATCTATATTCTCACCCACTAAAAGTACCACATCTTCTAATGTAATTGTAACAAACTCCATAGCATCTAAAAGCAATTTTAATCTTTTAGCTCCTTCTTTTGTTTTAATATAATCATCAGTATACTCAGAAAAAAGAGTTATATATGTTCCTTTTCCATTAATTGTTTTAGCAATTCCACATTCATTTAATTCATTATATGCACTTCTAACTGTTGGAAGAGATATATTATACTTACTAATTACAGAATTAATAGATGGTAGACAATCCCCTGTTTTAAGATTTCCTTCAAAAATTTGAGATATGATATCAGAAACAATTAAATCATATAGATAACAATTTTTTAATGCCATAGAACTAAAATTATCTCTAGCTTTCTCCTGTGAAATACGGTTTTTTACAATTTCCAAAGTAAATTCCCTATTTTTTTCATACATATAAATTAATAATTGTTTAAGTGCAGTAAAATTTCTATTTAATACATATAAATAAACCTGCTTTATTTGTTCAATATACTTATCTCGAAAAAAATCTACAGAACTATCATCTAATTTATCAATACTATAGGTTATTTGTGAAACCATTACATTACTCTGAATAATATCACAAAAAGAATGAATAAGTAAATTATTTGACTTGCTGATTAGTTTATTTATATATTTTAGTTTTTGCTCTCTAAATATAAAATGGTTTGAATTATTTTTTTCCATATAGCTGATAATATCATATAATTCTTGCAAGTCTTTTGATGTAAATCGCTCTATATTATAAACAGCAAGCGCAGGAAATATTAAGCTAAAAACTTGATACATATCTGCTATTTGCAAAATTTTCTCATACACCAATTCAGATTCCACTAATTTTTCACTTACATTATGAATCAATACTGGTCTAGCACCAGCTTTTGTTTCTATAAAACCTTCTTCTGATAACATTTTAATTACTGTTTTTATGGTATTTTTTGATACCATATATTCTTTAGACATTTTTTGAATGGAGTCGAGTTTATCTCCAACTACAATTTTGCCTGTATAAATTTGCTGAATTAAGCATTGAAAAATAATTAAATACTGTGGTTTTTTTTTCATATTTTTTCCTCTTTAATAATTTAAAATAGTTGCTTATTTTTATGCTATAAACTATAATTATTATGAACCATTTATATATATGGTCTAAGTTTTATAATCTTATAACACTGTAAAATATCCTACCATTATTTATAAATAAGTTAGAAAATTGTCAATAATGCAAATTTCTAATGAATATATACATATATTTAACAATGAAATGGTTTAACTTATTTTACAGAATAAGCAGATAGAATTATGGTAGTAATATAAAATGGGTGAACAAGATTGAAATACTCTATAACATAAACACATATGATAAAAAAATATAATCATATTAAAGCAATTTGTAGATATACAACTAAGATTCGCAAAATTTGAATACATTAGACTTATTCTATTTTAATTAAACACAATTTCACTTTAAAAGAGGATTTACTATGAAATACTATATTTTTTTAGCTATAGCTATTATATCAATAATTGAATTCTGTAATATTTATATATGCAGAATATTATCTGCCCAAAACAAAACTGTATCACCATATAAAAATTATAAATCAATATTTTTAATAAAACCATTAATTTTTTTGATAATGATGTTTACAAAATTACCATTACCACTATTTTATATATTATTTCATCTAATGAATCATAAGGCATTTTTAATAAATAATAAAAATGCTAATAAATACTTTATATCTAATATGTCAGTGATAAGTTTTTATATTTTTCACCTTATTACTTTAAGTGTAATATCACTCTTGGAAAATACAAGCTTATATACCCTATATATGGATACATACTATAGGTTAATTAGTATTTTAATAGCTTATACTTTAATTTTTATCTTGTTGTATTGTATAGATAAAATAAAAGAACATGTTTTTATATTAGTTCAAAATAATATAGAACTTAATTTGTTTTCAAAGTTTATTTGGTTTGCTATAGGATATATCTTGTTTGACAGCATACAGGTTATACTTTCACCTCCAAAGGCTTTAACTTCCTACTTTATAATTGGAAGTAATATATTATTAGCTTTACAAATAATTATATTTATTAATCATATATATTCTATTGAAAAAAATATTTATTTAGAAAAAGAACACCATAAATTAGAAATAACAAAATATGAACAATTATTAAGAGTTGACTTATTAAATAAAAAGGCTAATATTGATGATTTAACATCAGCATATACTCGAAAATTTGCTTTTGAAAAAATGCAATCTTATATTGATAATAAGTTATTATTTTCATTAGTATATATTGATTTGGATAAGTTAAAAACAATAAATGATACATATGGACACTTGGCTGGAGATAGCTACATTATTAGCTTCTCAAATATAGTTATTGACAATTTAAGAACAGAAGATATATTTGCTAGAATAGGAGGAGATGAATTTATAGTGATTATGCCTCAATATAGTGAAAATATTACAAAAGAAGTCATGGATAAAATACGTAATACCATGAAAAATCAGATATCTTTTAGTTATGGTATTGTAGAGGTATCCAGTAAAAATAAAATGACTCTAGAAGAAATTATTAATACTGCAGATATTAGAATGTATACTGATAAACAAAATAATCATAGAAAGAACAAAAACTAAAATGAAAATGTATATGATAATTATCCTAACAACGTTACCATGTTATTTATCTTATTATCTTTATCACTATAATTTTTTTAAATATCTTGATGCTATAACTGATAACTCTAAAAACAAATATAAAATATATATTATATATTCTTTATTTAATTATTCAATTTTTTTAATCTGTACCT
This sequence comes from Clostridioides sp. ZZV14-6153, assembly GCF_020657855.1. Lineage (NCBI taxonomy): Bacteria > Bacillati > Bacillota > Clostridia > Peptostreptococcales > Peptostreptococcaceae > Clostridioides > Clostridioides sp. ZZV14-6153. The sequence continues at coordinate 125,087 of NZ_JAGWCZ010000010.1, forward strand.
ATCTAAGGTTAAATTTAATTATAAACTGGACAATTTTTATGTTAGTTTTATTTACACAGATTAAAGTAACTTACTCCATGTCTAACATAAAAGCCTTTTTTTATTCATTAAACTGTACTATTATTGGTCTGTCAATAAATATATTTTTCAGGTCATTAATTTCGATAGTCTTAGATATGCCAGCATATTTATTTGATAGTAACTCTATTACAAATATTTACAGAGTATTTCCTATAGCATTTAGTTTTATTGTTACAGGATTATATTTTTATTATAAAATTTATAAAAATACTCAGATTAGCTTTGAAAATATCTTAGAAGATAAAAAAAATTTAATTTTTTTACTGAGTCTTATGTTTGTAATGTATCTATATTTGTGCCTGAGTCTAATGGTATACTATACTGTTGAAAACACATTAATTTTGAAGTTATATGGAATTAAATCATCCATAATGGTTTTAATAGGTAACTATATTGCAGAAAAATATAGCTTTAGAATCACTCAAATTAAGGGCTATGATATTAAAAACCAACTAGATTATTTGGAAAGTCTAAAAATAGAAGATGAAATTAAAAGATTGAGTGATACTGTATATAAAGACTTATTGACTGGTTTTTATAATAGGCCTTTTGCAAATAAAAAGCTATCAGAATGGAGATTTAATAACTATGAATTTACTTTATGTTTTGCAGATTTAAATAATTTAAAAATTGTAAATGATAAATTTGGACACCAGTTTGGAGATAAATACATATCCACTACTGCTCAAATAATAAAAAAATGTATAAATATAGAACAATCTTTATTGTTTAGGTATGGTGGAGATGAATTCTTATTTCTTTTATACAAGATAACTACTTCCCAAGCAGAGCAAATAATGATTGATATTAACCATGAACTATCAAAATTAAGTAACACTGAAGATTACCCTTATACACTTTCTATTAGTTATGGACTAGTTGAATGGGACGGAATATCTGATACTGAAACTTTAATAGCAAAAGCAGACTCCTTGATGTATGAAAATAAGCTTAAAAATAAGTAACAGTCAAATAAAACTATTATTACATCTCTAGTTATAATATATAAATTATTAATAATTTATATATTATGTTTTTGCTTAATTGAAATTAATCTATAAAAAATGTATATTGTGGAGGAGGCCCGATAATGTCAAAAGACACAGACTTTACAAATATTGAATACGACTTCTTAATGAACGCATTAGATGTAAGCGTAAGTAGACATCTAATTGATGAACATTACACTGTGGTTTGGGCTAATAATCGTTATTATGAAATGTTTGGTTATACAAAAGAGGAATATGAATCTCTTTTTCATAACCAGTGTGACCTTTTCTACAAAGAAAATCCAGATGATTGGAATGAACTTGTGAATAATGTCGCAAAAGCTTTCTCTAAGGGAGAGAGAAAATACGAACACCTTGGTCGTATGAGACATCGTAATGGGAAAAAACTTTGGATAAAATTAATGGGGTTTTTAACTGGAGAAGTTGTTGATGGATTCCCTGTTTCCTACTCTGTCATGGTTGATATTACAAGACAAATGCTGACTCAAATAGAACAAACTGTAACTTACAATAATTTTCCAGGTCTTATTGCTAAATTTAAAGTTACTGATTTTGGTTTCCAACTATTAGATGCAAATAAAAAGTATTTTGATATGTTTAAAAACAAAGTAAATTTTTTAATAGAAGATATAAATTCAGAAATTTACCTCGACTCTATTTATAAATATTATGATGATTTTAGAAATGGAAAATATATTTGCTTTCCAATTTCTCCACAGAATCTTAAAGGTGAAATTGTACATATGCAAGTCATAGCTGAATGTATAGATTGGGAAGATGATAAACCTATCTATCTTTTGATATACTCAGATGTTACAAAATTAGTTGAGCAAAACAAAATTATTGAAGAAAATAATAAGGAACTAGAAAAACTAGCATTTACTGACCAGACTACAGGTGGAATGAATCGCACACAGTTTAATATAATAGCAAATGAAATCATAAGTTTGTCACCAGCTGGCACATACACTCTTGTTTGGCTAAATATGCAAAAGTTTAAATTAATAAACGATTTAGCAGGAAATATTGCTGGAGATAAGCTTTTAAAATATATCTACAACTGTATAAAATTACATTTAAATGAAGGTGAATTTGTTACTAGAATTTTTGCTGACAACTTTACTCTTCTTCTAAAAGAAGATAAAAAAAATATCAACTCCAGATTAAACGCAATAGTTACACATATTAATAGATTCAATGATAACAAAGATTATAAATATATGCTCTATTTTACTGCTGGTGCCTATATAATTAATGACACTTCTTTGGAAATAACAAAGATTCAAGATAGAGCAAATGTAGCTTCTAAATCTATTAAGAATATTGAAAATCATGAGCTATGTATTTTTAATTTCTATAGTAAATCAGATAAAGAAAAACTTATACTTGAAAAGAATATAGAAAACAGAATGTATGAGGCACTTGAGAAAAAAGAATTTCAGGTTTATTTACAACCAAAACTAGAATTATCCACCCAAGTTATATGTGGTGCAGAAGCTTTAGTAAGATGGGTTCATCCTGTTGAAGGAATAATGCCTCCTAATGAATTTATTCCCTTATTTGAAAAAAATGGATTCATTGTACAATTGGATTTATATGTGTTTGAAGAAGTTTGTAGTACTTTAAGAAAATGGATTGATAGTGGATTAAATGCAGTAAAAATCTCTGTGAATATGTCTCGCTATCATTTTTCATTCAAAGATTTTATTAATGCATATAAAGAAATAGCTGAAAAGTATTCTATCCCTCCACATCTTATAGAAATTGAAATTACAGAAACGATTGTATTTAAAGATGTTAAAGTGTTTAGTGAAATAATAAATGAGATTCATAAAAATGGATTTAAATGTTCTATTGATGATTTTGGAAGTGGTTATTCTTCAATTAATATGCTTAAAGATATCTATGTTGATACTATAAAATTAGATAGAGCATTTTTTAAATCAGAACGATTAGATTCTCAACGGGAAAGAGATATAATTGTTTCTATAATTGATTTATCAAAAAAGTTAAATATGACCACTGTAGCTGAAGGAATAGAGACTAATTTTCAAAAAAACTTTTTAAGAGAAATAAACTGTGATATGTTACAAGGTTATGTATTTTCTAAACCATTACCAATAAAGGATTTTGAAAAACTTATGTTTCAGAAATATACTAATTAGTGGTATAAAATGATTCATTCTAAAAGATATTTATTTTAAATATACTAATTAGCAATATGACATGATTCGTTCTAAAATAAAGAATAAATAATAGAAATTATTTTATATAGCTTTGTATTTTTAAATGCACATTTAACTATAAAATTCTTATATTAATATTCTTAATGATATGAATATCTATACTTTGTAAAAATAACAGATAAATTTAATACTTTATAAATTAAAATTTAAATTTAATTTTTTGCTAATATAAAAATGTATCGATTTATCTTAAAAAACAAAATATAAAGTGGAGAAAATTAATACCTCCACTTTATCCTGCCTTTATATTAATTTTTATATATTTATACTTTTATCTTTATATTTCTAGTTATTTATCCATACCTCTAGTTATTTTTTTACATTTCTAGTTACTTATTTTATTTCTTCTATTTCCTTTACTTTTTTTACTTCTTTTATAAGCAGTCTACAGCCCCTTAACATTTACTACTACTGCCTTAGGTCTAGTCATAGCCTCAATTGAATACTTAACGCCCTGAGTTCCCATACCAGATGCCTTCACACCTAAAAATGGGAAGTGGTCTGGTCCTCTCTCAGTCTTATTATTTATTTGAACAGTACCAACCTCAAGCTTATCAGCTATATAAAAAGCCTTATCAATATCACTTGTAAATACTGATGATTGAAGTCCATACTCTGATTGATTGGCAATTTCAATTGCTTCATTTATATCTTTAACTCTTATAATCGGAAGTACTGGTCCAAAAGGTTCCTCCCAAGCAATTTTCATATCAACACTTACATTATCTAACAATGTTGGATAGAATAAATTATTTTTTCTAACATTACCTGTTATTAATTTTGCACCTTTATGCAATGCATCATCAACTAATCCTTGAACAAAATCAGTTGATTTGTTATCTATAAGAGGCGTAATAACTACTTCATCCATTGGATTTCCAACTGTTAACTTCTCTACTAACGGTTTTATTTTTTCAACTAGTTTATCTGCGACACTCTCTTGAACCAAAATTCTCTTTACTGCTGTACATCTTTGACCTGAATATGAGTAAGCTCCAGCCACTATATTTTTGGCTGCAAAATCCAAGTCTGCATCTTCTAATACAATAGCAGCATCTTTTCCACCAAGTTCCAATAATAATGGTACCATTTTAGATATTTTGGATATATGTTGACCAACTTCAGTACTACCAGTGAAATTTATAAAGTTGATTCCTTTATGAGTTACAACATAATCCCCTATTTCGCTACCTCTACCTGTAATTGTGTTAAGTACACCATCTGGTATACCAGCCTTTCTCATAATTTCTACTAAATGAAGTGCACTAATAGCTCCTTGTGTAGCAGGCTTTAGGACAACTGCATTTCCACCAATAAGTGCTGGTGCAATCTTTGACATGGATAAATTTACAGGATAATTAAATGGAGATATAGCTAAGACAGTACCTAATGGAACTCTTGAAACATAAGACATCTTATTGCGTGTTCCTCCAGGGAAATTATCACCACTAATAGCTTCACCTTCCATATTCTTTCCTACATCTGCTGTATATCTTAAAAAATCTGCTGTTCTTTCAACTTCTGCTCTTGCAGATTTTATATCTTTAGCTATTTCAAGTACCAATATGTTAGCTATTTCATCCATATTCTCTATCAATAAGTCAGCTGCTTTATGAAATATATTAGCTCTCTTATATACAGGCATATCAGACCATACCTTCATACTTTCTTTTGTATTTTTAATAGCTTCATCTACTTCATGCTTTGTCATAGATTGTACTTTTCCAACAAGTGAATTATCTATTGGCGAGTAAATTTCTATTGGTTTTTTTGAATTGGATTCTACCCATTTTCCATTTATTAAATTTTTATATACATTTTCTTCTGTTCTAAGTTCATTAAACATATTTTTATTCCTCTCTGTGATATAACATTATGTATTTAAATTATAGCCATTTATTTGTTATGTAAACATTTCTTTTTTTCATAAACGTTTACCTCAAAAAAAAATTTATAATCAGTATTTTTTTTAATTTAAGTATCTTTGTAATTTATGTGATTTTATCTTAATATATCCCTGCAATTTAAATACTTCTCTCTTAAGGTATCCTAACTACTTTTGTTTACTACTTCTCTTTTTATCTATTCATTAAATTAGTTATCTTTATCAATTTATATATGATTTATTAACCTATTTAACTGAAAAACAATCTATAGTTTAATTTTTTAAATTAAAAATAACATAAATATAAATAGCTTTATACTTGACAAATTTATAAATGGACAATATCATATATGTATGACTAAAAAAACTTTTTAAGTCATACATAATACATGCTTATGGAAAGGATTGATAAATATGGCTAAAAGCTTTACAGAAGTTGAAAAAAACAATATAAGAGAAAGATTAATTTTAGAATGTGAAAACCACTGGTCTAGATATGGATATAAAAAAACTAATATTGACGAACTTTGTTCAAAAGCAGGAATTGCAAAAGGTTCTTTTTACACATTTTTTGACTCAAAAGAAAAGTTATTTTTTGAAGTATTAAATGGAATTCAAAATAGACTTATATCATCAATATACGAAATATTGAATAATATGCCTGCAAAAGAAGGATTTGTAGCATCTTTAAAGATGTTATATCGCTTATATGACAAAAACCCATTCTTATATTGTCCTAGAGATTCTGATTCTATTGCTTTTTTAAATAAATTACCTAAAGATATGGTTTCAACGCTTGAACATAACAATATACAAAGCTTCTACGATTTAATTGAAAAATATGATTTTAAACTAAAAATAGAGAAAGAAAAAGCCTTTGGTGTTTGTAATGCTCTATTATCAAGTCTACTGTTAAAAGAAGATATTGGATATAACTATTTTGAAGTATTTGATTTCATGATAGATAGTCTTGTAGATGACATGTTTGAATAATATGATGTGCTAATTTTGCTAGATTATATAAGTAAAATAAATGATTATGTAGAATAAGTAACTATAAAATTAAATAAACAAATTAAATAAACAAATAAATTGAATTACACAGCAAAATAGCAAATTTTGTTTTTCTGTTAAAATTGCTTTAAAATTCTTTTAGGAGGTCTCTATGATTGAACTAATACAAAAACTAAACGATGCTATATATAAAGTAAATGAAAAATTAAACATACATACAAAACTTGTAGACCCTGGTAGTGAACTTATGCCTTTTTACTCTATTCTATCTATAATATTTTCTATATTTTTGATAGTGTTAGGAATTAAGATAAAAAGAACATTTCCAATAGTAATTGGTGTTATAACAATTATTATAAATATTTTAATAATTTTAGATAGGTAGGTGTATATATGACAAAATCACTAAATACTTTCAACAGAAACTTCAACTTAATGGTATTAGGTCAAATAATTTCGCTGTTTGGTGCCTCAATACTTAAATTCGCTTTATCTCTATACATACTTGATATAACAGGAAAAGCAGGAATATTTGCCACAATACTTGCAGTATCTTCAATTCCAATTATAATATGTTCCCCTATTGGTGGAGCTATTGCAGATAAATTTAATAAAAGAAATTTAATGGTTATTTTTGATTTTTCAAGTAGTTTAACTGTTCTAGTCTTAGCATTATTTTTATTTAACAATAAAGGTTCAATACTGCTTGTAGGAATTATCATGACCCTACTTTCAGTAATAAGTACGATGTATCAACCCACTGTTCAGTCGAGTACACCTATCCTAGTTGATAGTAAAAATTTAATGAATGCAAATGGTATAGTAGCTGGAGTTGCATCTCTTACAAATATCGCTGGACCTGTGCTAGGTGGTGTTTTATATGGCATTCTTGGAATTAATGCTATTGTAATTATCAGTTGTATAAGCTTCTTTTTATCAGCGATTATGGAAATATTTATTCAGATGCCTTTTGTTAAACAAGAACAGTCTGGTAATATCATAAAATCTATCTTTAATGATATAAAAGATGGTGTTATCCACATATGTAAAGAAAATCCTACTCTATTGAAAATATTATTTATAGCAATGGCATTAAATCTCTTTTTAACTTCAATGCTAATTGTAGGTATCCCCTATATAATAAAAATAACAATGGGTGCTAATGACACCTTATATGGTACCGCACAGGGAGCAATATCATTTAGTTCACTGGTAGCTGCTATAAGTGTTGGCATGTTCTCTAAACATCTAAAAATTAGTAATTTATATATATATCTTTGTGTATGTGCACTGATGTTTATTCCAATGGCATTTTCAGTATATCCATCTATATTAGAAACAGGGTTGGCAGTACCATTTTTAATTCTTGTAATATCCTCTATGTTAATATTTTTCATGACAACAATTATCTCAATATTTGCCATAACAATCACTCAATTAGAAACTCCAAATGAACTGTTAGGAAAAGTAATGGCAATACTTTTTGCAGGAACAGCCGCCGCAATGCCTCTTGGTCAGGTCATATATGGTAAACTTTTTGATTTATTATCAGATAGAGTTTACATTATTATCATAGGCGTTGGTGTAGTTACATTCTTTATAGCAATTATTTCAAAAGTAATGTTAAAAGACAAAAGTGCAAAGTACAACAAATAGAGATTTTATTATATATCTAATTGTATTTTTCATAAATAATATCAGTATAACATTTATATTCATAGATGCATTACTATGTTTAATTTTAGTATTAACTTTACAAAACATACAAAACTATATAACTGTAGCATAATATACGAATGTGTCATATACACTGATAAAATTTTAATTTTCACTAATTTCTGAATTTAAGCGCAAAATTATGTATTAGTGTGTTGACGTATTGGAAATTGATTGATATAATCAATTAAAAACAAGCTTTATAAAAATTCAAAATATTCAGCTAGAGGAGTGATAGTAATGAGTTACATGCCAAATTTAGAACAAGCATGGGAAATCTTAAAAAAATACAATAAGGAAGAATTTCATATAAGACATGCTCAAATTGTATCTGGTGTTATGAGATATTATGCAAAAGAATACGACCCTGAAAGAGTAGAATTTTGGGAAATCGTTGGACTTTTACATGACTTAGACTTTGAGATGTATCCTGAAGAACATTGTGTTAAGCAAAGAGAATTAATGACTGAACTTGATTTAGATAAGTCAATAATCGATTCTACTGTAAGTCATGGATATGGATTAACTGGCTCAGATGTTAAACCAGAGCAATTTATGGAAAAAGTTTTATTTGCTGTAGATGAGCTTACTGGATTAATTGGTGCTGCTGCAATAATGCGTCCTTCAAAAAGTGTATCTGATTTAGAATTAAAGTCTGTTAAAAAGAAATTCAAAGATAAGTCTTTTGCTGCTGGCTGTTCTAGAGACGTTATAAGAAGTGGTGCAGAAATGCTTGATTGGGAACTTGACAAACTTATACAAACAACTATAGAGGCTATGAGAAGCCTAATTCCAGAAATGGAAATATAGGCTATCATACATATAAAGTAAGTATAATAAAATCAAATTAAATACTAAAACAACTTTATTTATATAAAGTATCTGATTATTTATTTATCAATTTAATAGTTTCATTAATAAGCAGTTACCTTGATACAAACATTTTGTTAATTTAATAATTTTATCAATATAACATAACTTTAATTGCAATAGAAGTTACATCTCTAAAGAGTTTTTCTCCTTTCGATGCAACTTCTTTTTTATGTTATGTTATCTACTGATTCTACCCCTGTTATCTACTTCTAACCACATCATCTATAAATCTCAGATTTTATATTTTAAAACTCATTATATGTACAACTCTCTATATGTATAACACACTATATGCATAACTCACTATATAACACACTAATTTAAATAGATTCTTATAATTGACACACTCCCCATAGCTAAAGCAAGGGGATTCTTGGTGGCTAACGACTTAATACTATCTAAACGATAGAATCATAGGTGGTTACAAAGCCAAGCTACTTGGACGGTGTCTTCGCCACTACTACCTTATA
>NZ_JAGWCZ010000011.1:0-133109 GCF_020657855.1 Clostridioides sp. ZZV14-6153
ATGATTCTATCGTTTAGATAGTATTAAGTCGTTAGCCACCAAGAATCCCCTTGCTTTAGCTATGGGGAGTGTGTCAACTTTCAAATCATAATTAGCATCCAAATACCTAATTGTAAGTTCATGCACTTTGTCTATACCAGCTAAACTATCAGACATAGTTGCCACCACCTTTAATAAAAATTAAGAACATATGTAAATATTTCTTGAATTAATTATATCAAATAAACAAGTTATAGAATAGAGGTATGAAATGATAGAGCAAATATTGAATAAAAGAGGCAGTCTATTAAATTTAGCAAGTGAGTACTTGACAGAACAAGACTACCTCAACTTTCAAAGATGGTATACATATATACATAGAAAGAAAGATGCTTATGAGGCTTCTATAAATGAATATTTAAATTATAAGGATGACAAAAAGTTAGTAATGTATGTATTTAATTTAAAATTTCAAGAAGCTCTCACAGAAATATAATATTACTAAAAATGGTGATTGAGATGAATTATAATTATATAACTAAAATTGACCTAAAATATGGAAATACGCAATTTGGATTTGATAAATATAATGACGCTTTAAATAAGTACAGAGAACTTAAAGAAGAATTTAAGTATGTTCCATGTATTATAAAACTACATTCATATATAGCACACCAAGATTTATATGTGAAAGAAATTAAAGCTGATGGTTTTGAAAAGAAATATTCAGATATTAAAAATTTAATAAAATTGTTTAAAGAACATAAACAAAATATATCAGATGAACTAAGTCTTTGTGATAAGAAAAAGGAAGAAGTATTACATGTAATAGAAGAAATGAATTTAGATACAACTTCTTTAAATGATAAGATTGATACCATTAAAGAATTAAAAAATATTTTAGTTAAAAGGAGGTTAGTAAAATATGAGTTAAACAAATATTTAGCATTTGATAATACTTTAAATGAAATTAATCAAAAACTAGATAAGTATGAAACTAAATATAAACCACTAGAGAATCAAGGGAAGAGTAAATTTAAGAAAAATAAAAAGTAGGTGATTAAATGCATGATGTAAAAATAGAAACAAATCGAAATATAACAAAAGTTATAATTAATGGACATGATATAGGTGATATTATTGGATGTAAAATAATAAGTTCATTTGTTGAAAGTGGAATGAAAAATGAACTTACTATTAAACTATCTGTGAAAAATTTAGAAATTATTACTAATTAGATTGGTTATAACATTAGATGCAATTTCAGTTAAAACATTAATAGATGTAGAACCAACTTTTGAAGCAACTTCTTTAGTTTTATTCCAATTTGTGTTTAAACGTACATTAGCTAAGAATTCATGACCTAAAGGTGTTAAATCATCAATAGTACAATGAGCTGAAGTCCAAGAAATTCTGGTAAAAAAACCGTATAAATTACATTGCCTTATATGATATGAAATCTCTTCATCATTATATCTTTGTAATAAGTCATAGTTGTTTTCTTCTTTTCTGTTATAATACATGACTTGAGAGAAACTTGTATTTTCTTCTACAGTCAATAATAAATCTCTAATACAATCAGGGTTTAGTTTCATAATGTTACCACCTTTTAAATTAATTTGAATTTCTTAAGTTAATTATATCAAATATATAGTTGGGGTACATAAATTTTTTAGGATGATTGAAAAATGTGGTTGTAAATGTAATAAGAAAAATTATAAGGAGGTATATATGGAGAATAAGGTTGAATTAACGCAGGAAGATGTCAAAAGTGTTTTTGTTGCTTTAAATACTATTAAATATATCTGTGAGAAATCTAAGCATTGTAAAAATTGTCCTCTTGGATATATGGAGAATGTAGAGGAACATAATTGTATGTTATATAGATTAATGAAAAATGATTTATTACCAGTTGATTGGTGTATAAAAGAGGTTCCAAGATTATTAGATACAACATCTATTTAAAGGCAATAAGGAGGTGTGCAAAATGAAAAATAAGCCTGTAAGTGTTAAAAAATGTGAATGTGGAGGAGATATATATGAACTTAATACAAAATTAGGCATTATATATCAATGTAAAAATTGTGGCGAGATGTATAAATAAATCAATAAGATATTGGGGGATTAATTATATGAGTAAAGTTTGGATAGATGCAGGGTCATTTTTAGAAAATGCTGAAGGTAAAGTACATGTATTTAAACATAATATAAATAGAAATGAACAAGAATGTTCAATTAATTTATATAAATTAAATTCTAAAGGTCAAGGGAGAAAAAGTAAAAAAATAGAATGTTTCAATATTAATACAGGAGAAGTTAAAGAGTTTTTGGGAGGTATAGAAGCAAGTGAATATTTGAATGTCAGCTTGAGTTATATTTTTCGTTTAGTTAAAGAAAATAAGGTAACCAGTCATGGGTGGAAAGTGAAATATGTTTAAGATATTATAGATAGAATTATTGAATATAAATCACGAAATTGAACAAAATTTAGTGTTTTCAATGATGACAAAAGTGTAACAAGGATAATAAATATATAAGGAGTGATTATTATCAAGAGTCTAAGGTGTATATTTAGACACAAGTTTTCAAGAGTAAAAGATTGTCAATTAATCACAACAAGAAGTCAACAATATACTTGTAAAATTTGGATGTGCAAATATTGTGGAGAGATTATAGCTGGAGCGACTCCTGTGTATCATCCTAATATGAAAATAAATGAGTATTGTATAAAATGTGAGTTTTTAGCATGTGTAAATAATTATGATGGATATTGTAACGCTAAAGATAGAGAAATTGAATTTAAGTCTATTTGCTTAGACGGTGATAAAGAGACTTTAGAATGTAAAAATTTTGATTTAGAATAAATTTAACTTAAATATGAGGATTTTAAAATATGAAAATAAATATATTTGTTAAAAAAGTATTTTTATATGATTTTACCTAGTAGATATAATAAGAATTTAAATCAAGATATACAAAAATTACAAAAGGAGGTTTTTAATGAAAGAACTTTTAGAAGTAAAAAATATATTTGACAGTTTAGCAGCTACATCTAGTAGAAAAGAAAAAGAGAGAATATTAGAAAAATATAAAAATAATAGAATATTTGTTGAATGTTTACAATTTCTCTTAGATTCAAATATTCTAACTGGAATATCTAAGAATAAAGTATGTAAGAAGTTAAATAATACTAGTCATAATGAATTAGAAAACATATATGATATGATTGACTATTTAATTAAGAATAATACTGGCAGAAACATAGATGTAAAAACAATACAAGTATTTGCCAGTAAAAATGAAGAATTAAAGGATTTTATTTTTAATTTAGCTACAAAATCAATTAAATTAGGAATAACATATAAGACTGTAGATAAAATAATGCCAGGTTTAATTATCTAATAAATTTTGTATTTTTTACAAAAAACTATTGAGAACATAGAGGTTATATGATATGATAAAAATATAATAAGAACAGAGAAGGTAAAAAGGAGGTAATGAGATGACTGACAAAATAATAATAGCAAGTGTAGATGGAGAGGAAATGATATTGAGAACTGAAATGAAAAAGTTAGAAAAAGGAGATAGTCTTATAGTTTCTGTAAATGGTGTAAAAAGATTAGCTCTATTCATTAGGTATATAAGTACTTGTGAAGAATATATAGAAGATATAGCATTTCAAAAAGTAGATGAAATATTATATGAAAACACAATTGCTAAAGAAAAAGAAAGAGTTAAAAAGGTATTTAAAGATAAGTGTATGAAAAATTATAAACCTATTGTTAATATAGAAATAGACTCTTATTTAAGAGAATGTGGTTTCAATTGTGATGGCAGACAATTTTTCAAAAGTATAGATAATACACAAATTTTAATTAGTAGGGATTGTGATAAAGATGTTTTGATTGTATCGAAAGGTTTGACGATAACCAAAACAGATATAACAAATAAAAATTTAATTACAGTTATTAAAATAATAAATAATAGTCTATTAATAGTTAGGTAATAGAAATAAATATTGGTCTTTTAAGAATAGAAAAAAATATTTTTAAGTGAATTAGTGTTCTAATGTATTATAAAAATATTTTTAAATAAAAGGGAGTGATTTAATGATAGGTTGGGAAATGAATGAAATGCAAAATGCAATATGGAATAATAAATATAGGAATAATAATGAAACCTTTAATGAATGGCTCAATAGAGTGTCTAATGGAGATAAAGAAGTAAGGAAATTAATGCAAGAAAAAAAATTCTTGTTTGGTGGTAGAATATTAGCTAATAGAGGATTACAAAATGATGGAAGAAAAATAACTTATTCAAACTGCTATGTTTTAGCAACTGGTGATTCTATTGAAGATATATACCAAACATGTAGTGATACTGCAAGAACCTTTTCTTATGGAGGAGGGGTAGGAATTGATATATCTAAGTTAAGACCTAGAGGAGCAAAAGTCAATAACTCAGCTAAATCTACAACTGGTGCAGTTTCATTTATGGATACATATTCCTTAGTTGCTGAAACAATAGGTCAAAGTGGTCGTAGAGCTGCTTTAATGATATCTCTCGATATTAATCATCCAGACATCGAAGAATTTATAGATATTAAAACAGATTTAAACAAAATTACTAAAGCTAATATATCTGTAAGAATAACAGATGAATTCATGCAGAAAGCTACAGGAATAGATTCAAATCCAATGTATAATTGTTCTTTTACAAGAGAAGAAACTGGTGAAATTATAGTTAAAGAAATAAATGCTAAAGAACTATTCAATAAACTATGTGAGAATAATTGGAATTATGCAGAACCAGGAATTTTATTTTGGGACAAAATAAATAATTATAATTTATTGAGTGAAGATGATGAATTTGAATATGCAGGTGTAAATCCTTGTGCTGCTTAATTTCGGCTCAAGTAAAAAATTGGGGTGTATCGGTGAAGTCTAAATTATTAGTGTTTATAAGTGAATAAAGAAATTTTACATATGAGAAATATAACATTTGATTTTAAAGTATCTGAAAGATATAAATACTATGTAACAGGAAATGGGAAAGTATTCAGATTAGACACTAGAAATAAAAAAATGGAAGAGTGTTTTTACCATATAGCACATGGTTATAAGAGAATAAGAGTTACAGATATAGAAACTGGTATTAGGAGATATAAAAGAGTATGCAGATTAGTTGCACAATATTATGTAGATAATTTAAATCCAAGAGAATTTGATATAGTTAATCATATTGACGGAAATAAATTAAATGATAATTATACAAACTTAGAATGGTGTAATATATCAATAAATACTCAGCATGCTTATGATACTGGATTAATAAAAGATAGAGGAGGTTGGAAAAATAAACCTTATTCACAAAGAAAACATTAATAACAGGATAATACCGAGAGCAGTAATATCTAATACTGTTTGTAGAGCATAGTAGATGAGCGATAAAATGAGAGCAATAATTCTACCACGAGCCTCCAACTACTTGATATGAGTAGAAAATATATGCCGACCTTATAGGAAACTATAAGAAGTAGAGGATAAAAAGCCTTTACGATAACAATGTGGAAGAGCCACTTCCAGCTGGAGGTAGTTGTCTTTTAGGCTCATTTAATTTAAGTGAATATGTCAAAGAAGATAAAACTTTTAATTATAATGATTTTAGAAAAGATATAAAAATAGTAGTAAAAGCAATGAATGATGTTTTAGATGAAGGGTTGCCTTTACATCCATTGAAAATTCAAAGAGATACAGTCAGAGATTACAGACAAATAGGTATTGGGGTTATGGGAATAGCTGATATGCTCATAAAAATGAATGTAAGATATGGTTCAGAAATGGCAATTGAATTATGTAATGTGATAGGTAAATGTTTGGCAGATGAAACATTAAAACAATCAGCATTATTATCAAAAAAATATGGTACATATCCAAAATATAAGGAATGTATTTTAAAATCAGAATTTATTCAGGAAAACGCATCTCATGAAACACTAGAATTAATAGAAAAACATGGTCTTAGAAATTCACAACTTTTAACAATCGCTCCAACTGGAAGTATATCAACTATGCTAGGAATATCTGGAGGAATAGAACCAATCTTTGCCTTTTCTTACACTAGAAAAACTGAAAGTTTACATGATAAAGAAAAATATTATAAAGTTTACACACCTATAGTTAAAAAATATATGAAAAAAAATAACATTGAAGATGAAAAAGCACTTCCTGATTATTTTGTAACAGCAGAAATGTTGACTCCGAGGGAACGTATCTTAATGCAGTCAGCTTTTCAAAAACATATAGATGCAAGTATATCCTCTACTGTAAATTTACATAATGAAGCAACAATTGAACAGGTTAAAGAGTTATATTTATTGGCATGGATTAATGGATTGAAAGGATTAACAATATATAGAGCTGGTTGTAAGCGTGAGGGAGTTCTTACAACTGATAATATTAATAGTACACAAGAACTTAAAAGAGGAGATTGGAAGCCTATATCTGGTGATTCTGTTTTATATAAAAGAAAGTTACATATCGGTTGTGGGAAATTAGTTTTGTTTATATCTTATTCTGAAAAAGAGAAAAGTATACAAGAGCTGTATGTAAAAAAGGCTGGTTCAGGTGGATGTGAAAAACTTCTTGAGTCTACAACAATAGCAATGAGTGGAATACTTAGACTTGGAGGGACTTTAGACAATATAGAAAAAGCTTTAGAAGGTGTTAATACTTGCCCTAGTTTTGCTTCAAGTAGAGCAAAAGGAAATGTATTGGATAGAGGAAATCATTGTGGAATCGCCCTTTTAAATGCCATAAAAGATTTTCTTAAAGAAAAACAGGGAGAGAAAATAGAAGAATCTAAAGAATTTGAGCCAAAATGCCCTGAATGTGGGCTAAATATTCAAATGATGGAAGGATGTATGACTTGCCCTAGTTGTGGGTGGAGTAAATGTAATTAAATTAAGAGGGATTATTCCCTCTTTGGAGGTGATTGTTTTGACAAAAGAAGAATTTACAGCTAAGTTTCTAAAAGAGCAGCAAAAAAGAAGAAAAATATTAGAATATAATTTTATAGATTTTAAATCTACTCTTAGATTTAAAGCTTGGAAAAAATATAGAAGGAGATGAATAGTAAATATATGAACAAGATTTATTTCGCTAAAAATAAAAATACAGGAGATTTTCATACTGGCAATAAGGCTGGATTTAAGACAAAGGGAGTATTAAAGACTTCAATAATACTTAAAGACAAAAAAATTGAACAATATGATTTATATTATATAGATTCAGATTTAAATATTCATAAGTTTGTAGACTGGGAGATGATAAAATAATCAACTAACTTAAAAGGAGGTGTAACGACGGCGTTTATGAAAATATTGGAGTTAAATCAAAATGAAATAAGAGCCATAGATGCTTATATGTCATCAAACCCTTGTAGGAGTGGATGTGTTTATGATGAAATGCAAAATTCAAGAAAAAATTGTGATAAATGTAAACTTAAAAGTGCAAGAATAAGCATATTAGAAAAGTTGGATTTAATATAAGGAGCGATGTTATGAGATTTTGGTGCGAGAGTTGCAATAAGTATTTTAATGTAATAGAAGCGATGCTAGAGATTTTCATGTAAGTGACTACTATAGAACTCCGATTCCTAAAATAAAAGAATTTCTAAGTGAGTTCAGTAGATATGAAAATATACTCAATTCAAATATAAGGATATTAGATCCATGTGCAGGTGGAGATAATATTAATTCAATGAGCTATCCAACTGCAATTCAAGAATTTTTGAGTCGAGATATTTCAATAGATACAATAGACATAAGAGATGATTCAAGAGCAAATCTAAAGCAAGATTATCTAAAGTTTCAAATTAAAGAGGAATACAATGTAATTATTACTAATCCTCCTTTTAGCATCAGTTTAGATATAATTAATAAAGCTTTAAATGATGTAAAAGAAGATGGTTTTGTTATTATGCTGCTAAGATTAAATTACCTTGGAGGAAAAGTAAGACAAGAGTTATGGAAAAATAATATGCCTAAATATATATTTGTTCATAATAGAAGAATGAGTTTTACAGATGATGGGAAAACAGACAGTATTGAGTATGCTCATTTTGTATGGCAGAAGGGACATAATCCAAAATTTTCTCAGTTAAAAGTATTAATAAGTGCTTAAAATCATAGTTTTAAATGATTATAAATATAAGTTTTAAAGGGAGTGATGATTGTAGAAAACATAGAAAGAATGTTATGGAAAGAAAAAAATAAATGGGTATATAATGATGAATTCATAAAATATCTTATAAAAAAATTTGAAAATGGATATAGTACAAGTTTAATTTCTAAAAACTTAAAAATTAGCTATAAAGTGTTAGAGAAAATAATAAAAAAAAACAATATTAAAGTGCCTATATTAAAAAATAATTCTAATTTTAAGTCTGTTTATCAAAGTTATGATTGGTGTTATCAGAAATATATGGTGGAAGGGTTGAATCATGATGAAATGGCAAAAGAAGCAAATGCAAGTAAAAGAGTGATTGAAAAGTGGTGTACAGAAAAGCATAAACTAACTCAAAAATACAGACAAGAAAATAAACAACTCAATCATATTCAAAAAGATATTGTGATAGGTTCTCTTTTAGGAGATGGACATATAGACAAAAGACCCAGCCAACCAATATTTATCATATCTCATGCAGAAAATCAAAAAGATTACCTGTTTTAGAAATACAATATTATGAAAGATTTCTTTAATTCTCCGCCAAAATATTATCCTCAAAAAGAAATAAAATATTTTAAACAAAATGGTTATGTATGTCAGCCGTTTTATAGAATATCTAGTCGTATACATAATTGTTTTATAAAATATAGAGAAATGGAAGTTATAGAATTAATTAATAATTTAAATGAGTTATCATTCTCAATATGCATGTTAGATGATGGTCATAGAGGTGAAAGTAATTGGGATTTATGTGTAGCTGCATATTCCTTGGAAGAAAAAGAACATTTAATTAAAATTTTAAAATGCAACTTTAAAATTAATGGATACATAAAGAATTGTGATAATAGATATTTAGGATTTACAGCAGTTGATAGTAGAAAAATAGACAAAATAATTTTAAGCAATCTTCCAGACAACCTTGATATTATAAAATATAAAATTCTTAATAAAAAGAGCAAAGCTGCAAACTATAGATATGTAAATTTAGAAAATGGAGAGAAAGTAGGTATATCTAATTTTTGTAGAAAAAACAACATATCTGTGAATAATGAGAAAATTAAACAACTATATGATAGTGGATTTAGAAGTGAAAAAATTCTAATTGAAAAATATAGAGAGGTATAGATGAACAATTATACAATAACCCATATACATACAGATAGGTCTTCTGGTACAACCAACATAGATAGTGTGACAAAACCAGAACAATACATTTCTAAAATAGCAAGTCTAGGTATGAAATCTATAGCTTTTACAGAACATGGCAATATATTCAGTTGGTTGAAAAAAAAAGAATTGTGTGAGAAATATGATATAAAGTATATCCATGCAGTTGAATGTTATATAACAGAAACACTAGATGAAAAAATAAGAGACAATTATCATTGTTGTTTGTATAGCAGAAATCTTGAAGGTGTAAAAGAGTTAAATAAATTGATTTCAAGCTCATACAACAGAAAAGACAATCATTTTTATTATGTTCCTAGAATTTCTTTTGAAGAATTAATAAAAACAAGTGAAAATATAATAGTAACTACAGCATGTCTAGGAGGAATATTTGGAAAAGGAAATGATGAAATCAAAAAAAGATTTTTAGACTTCATTATAAAAAACAAAAATAGATGTTTTTTAGAGATACAACATCATTTAGATGAAAAACAGATTAAATTAAACAAAGAATTATATAAGTTAAGCAAGGAATACAGTCTTAATTTAATTATTGGCACAGACACTCATGCTCTCGATGAAACACATGCAAAAGGAAGAACAATATTGCAAAAAGCTAAAAACATTCATTTTAGTGATGAGGATAAATGGGATATAACTTTAAAGACTTATGACGAATTAATAGAACTATATTTAAAGCAAAAAGCAATTCCAATAGAGAATGTAAAAAAAGCACTTCATAACACTAACATACTTTCAGATATGATAGAAACTTTTGAGGTAGATAAAAGTTATAAGTACCCTAAATTATATAAAAATCCAAAGGATGTTTTAAAAGAAAAAATTATTGAAGGAATTAAAAAAAGAGGAATTCATAAATATCCAAATTATGAGTCTGAATATCTACCAAGGATTAGAGAAGAATTAGAAACTTTTGAACATAATAAAGCTATTGATTTTTTATTATTAGATAACGATATAAAGGAATGGGCAAGAAATAATAATATATATCATGGATATTCTAGGGGGTCTGTTGCAGGGAGTGAGATATGTTATATTATTGGAATGACTGATATTGATAGTATAAAACATGACTTAAATTTCCAAAGATTTATGAACAAAGAAAGGGTAAGCTTGGCAGATGTGGATACAGATTGGGATTCTGTAGGAAGGGAAAAAGTTAAACAGTATATATATAGCAAAGATGAACTATATTGTGCAGATATAATAACATTTAATACTGTAGCTTTAAAAGGAAGTATAAGAGATGTTGGAAGAGCGTTAGATATTCCATTATCAGAAATAGATGATATATGCAAGAATATTGAAGTAAAAGAGAATTATTATAGAAATATTTACAAGGAATTATTTGAATATGTTGACATAATAAATGGTACAATTGTTTCAATTGGTATACACCCTTGTGGTTTAGTTATAAGCCCAATACCATTAGATGAAAACATGGGAACACTAACACTTTCCACATGTGAATATCCAGTCACTATGTTAAATATGAAGGAAATCGACTCCAAGAATTATGTAAAATTGGATTTGCTTGCATTAGATACAGTAGAAATAGTAAATAGAACTTGTGAACTTGCCAATATTCCTAGATTGACTCCTGATAATATAATTAATGACATTAAGGTTTGGGAAAGTATAAGAGAGAATACATTAGGAATATTTCAGTGGGAGTCTGATTCAGCACAAGTATATTTAAAACAATTGTTTTCTAAAAATACAATAGAAAGAATAAAAAGAATAAATCCAAATTTTAGTTATATAGATATATTTTCTGTTGGTAATGGTGCTATAAGACCAGCAGGAGCCTCCTATAGAAATGAATTGGCAAATGGACAATTTAGGGATAATGGACATGAAGCCCTAAATGAATTTTTAGCTCCAACACTAGGTTTTTTAGTGTATCAAGAACAAATATTAGAATTCCTAAATAAATTCTGTGGTTATTCAATGGGTGAGGCAGATATCGTGAGAAGAGGGTTCGCTAAAAAAGTTGGTACAGAAGAGTTTATACCTAAAATTAAATTAGGATTTATTAATACTATGAATAAAAGATATAATATTAGTAAATATGAATCAGAAAAATTAATAGAAAATTTCTTAAACGTAATAATAGATGCAAGTGATTATTTATTTTCATTAAACCATTCAAAACCATATTCTTATCTGGGATATGCTTGTGGTTATCTTAGATATTATTATCCTTTAGAGTTTATTTCAGTTTTATTGAATATAAATAATGGAAACATAGAAAAAACATCCAAAATAACAGAGTATGCGTTAAAAAGAGGCATAAATATTTTTAATCCTAAATTTAGATTCTCAAAATCTGAATACTTCTTTAATAGAGATACAAATAGTATTTACAAGGGAATTGAATCTATTAAATTTTTAAATTCTGATATAGGAGAGTACTTGTATTCTCTTAGAAATAATAAATATGATTCATTTTTAGAACTATTAATAGACTTACAAGGTCATATAAACTCTAAACAATTATCTATACTAATTAAACTAGATTTCTTTGAGGAGTTTGGAAAGTCCAACAAACTTTTAGAGATTTATGATATCTATAATTCAATCTATAATAAAAAACAATTTAAAAAAGATAATTTACCATGCAGTATAAATACTATGAGAAGATATTCTAATAAAGAAACAGAAAAAATATTTAAAGAAGTTGATACAAAAAAGTTATGTTCATACCTTGAGAGCCAAATCGAAAATACAGAGATACCAGTCAATGAAAAAATACAAACCTATTTTGAGTTTGTTGGTTCTTGCAACATAAAAGATAGTAATTCAAATCCAAGACATTGTTTAGTAATAGATATAGATACTAAATATTCTCCTAAAATTACACTGTATAATCTAAAATCAGGTAACACAAAGATTTTTAAGGTAAGTAAAGCTATTTTTGAGGATAATAAAATTAGCATTTATGACTTAGTTTATTTAAAATCGACTAAGGAAAAATCTAAAAGAAAAAAAATAGATGGTAAATGGATTAAGAGTAATACAGAAACAGAATGGTGGGTACAAGAATATTGGAAAGTAGAAAATTAAAAATATGACCTCATATATGACTTTCTAAGACTGTATATAAATGACAGATTGTGTTTATACCTTACAATCTTAAAATAGCGTATACAAGGTCGTTGAAAGGTAGTGATTTCAATACTTATAGACGAACAAAGACATCGTGATTTATTAGAGAGAAATAGAGAATTAAATACTAAAATAGATGAATTAAATGAAGAAATACTCTTTTTACAAGAAGAGAATAAAGAGTATGAAGGAGTTTTGGAGAAGTGGCAAAATGTAAAAGGAGAAATTAAATCTGCTTATGAAATTAGAAGAAGATTAAATAGAAAACATGGAAAGTTAGAAATGATATGGCGTAAAATCGAGGATTTATAATGGATACAAATAAAATATATGAGAAAAAAGAATATATTATTATTAAATCTAAAACTGGATATATTGTCTACAATACAAATAAAAAATTTGAAGAAGGTCATACTCATTTAAAAAGTTATAATGCTGCTAAAACAGCTATAGATTTAGTTATTAAGAGAAGAATTCCTAGAAGCTATTCTGTTTATTTTCTTACAAGTTTGATGAGAATATCTAATGATATACAGTATATAAATGATATTATGAATATAAGAAATAATAAAAGGTTAAAAGAGAAATATATAAATTCTAAGAATGTAAAAAAAAACTATTGAGAACTTAGAAGGTATATGATACAATATAGCTATAGATAAAATAGAGAAGGTAAAAAAGAAGAAAAGATACTATTGTTGGATAAAAAAGTAATTAAAATGATAATTTCAATATGATTAGGGGGTATCTATGAGGTGTAAGAACATGCTAATAACAGGAGCTTTAATAGTTGGTAGTACAATACATGTGTTTGCTAATACAGAAGATGTTATTAATAATAACATGAATAAGGAACTTATGGCAGGTACGGCAAGGAATATTAATTTAATGTATAAAAATGAATGGGAGAAATATAAGAATAGTTCTAAATATAAATTAGAAATTAAAAGAATTAACTTAGAAAAAGAATTAGGGATAAAAATAGAAAAATTAATTCCTATGAGATGGGAAGTGAGTTATTATACTTCTTTAAACTGTGAAAATAGTAAATATGGAGCTATTACAGCTACAGGAGAAAAATTACGATATGGGTTTGTGGCCAATAATCATCTTAAATTTGGAACTAAAATATTAGTTGATGGAAATTTAAAAGTAGTTAAAGATAGAGGTTCTAATAAGTATTTTGGTAATTCTAATGCTATAGATGTATTTGTACCAAGATTAGATGGAGAGGATGATTATAAGTATTATAAAAGGGTGAACAATATGGGAAGACATTACAAAGAAGGCTATATTATAGTAGAAAGTTAGGAGTTGATAAATTGAATGTAAGTGGAATAAAAATGCCAGGAATTATTGATGTTTCAAATGTGTATGTTTATGGAATTAAAGAAAGTATAATTGCAAGTGGTTATCCGATGCAACAAGATCAGATTAAAGATATGAAAAAAGTAAATATTTCAGAAAAAGATTTAAAACGCTCAAGTCAATTAGGCAAATCAAAACAAGGTTCAGGTCATGATTGCTTTTCTAAAGGAATTATCATTCAAATGGATTTACAATGGTCAGAATATATGTGGAGACAATGGGACAGATATCATCATAATGATTATGTATCTAGTCAAAGCAAAATGCATAGATTAACTAAATTTAATATTGATGGTATGTGTAATAAGTATGTTGATAAAAATACAATAAATTTCCTGAATGAATTGATTTACGATTATAATAATTTTCAGGAATTAAAATTAACCGCATCTGATGAAGTCACTCTTAGAAATGGAGAAAAAGTTGAAGCCACAAAAGAAACTCTTTGGAAAATTATAATATCAAATTGCCCATCAGGATTGATGTTAACTGCAAGAGTTACATTAAATTATCTACAAATAAAATCTATGATAAATCAAAGAGAAAATCATAAAATGGAGGAATGGAGAATTCTGTGTGACTTTTTTAAAACACTACCAAAATATAAAGAATTAATGATGTAATAGTTTTGTTAGCAATTAAATTTTAAATATAAAGGAGAAGTGGGTATGGCAGAAAAAAGAATAAATTATAATCAAGTATTTGTATCAGGAGAAGTTTTAGACATATTAAATATAGCTAGAATGAATCAAGGAACTAGTCAAGAAGCAATAAGATTTACATTGAAGGTTGAGACAGCACCAAATGAATCTGTAAATGTAGATTACTTTACATCAATGTTTAAGTCAGATGGCTCACCAAATCAAATGTTTTTAGGAATAGAGACAATAGCAAATGAAATAAAAACTAGAGCAGAAGATGGAAAAGGAGATATAGTTAGATGTGTTTGTTCATTAGATAATAACTTATATTATAAAGATGGTGAAAAGAAAGAGAGATTCCAAATATCAGGAACTTTTTGCAATAGAGAAAAATATGATGACAAAGGTAATCCAATTGATGACAAGGGGGAAGTAGTAAAATCAATAAAAGCAAGTCAAGTCTGGAGAGCATATACATTAATTGAAAATATAGAAGAAAAAGAAGATGGCTTAGGTAAGTATTTAGAGATTAAGGGTCTAATTAATAAATATGGTAAGCAAGGTTGTAATGTGACATTTAGAATACATAATGAAGATATGATAGAAGGATTTAAAAGTTTATATAAAATAGGAGATGTTGGTCTTCTTGAAGGTACAATAAAATCTATGGTTACTAGTAAATCAGCAGGGTTTGGTTCAAGAATTAAAAAAAGTGCTTTTACATTTTTAGAAATAGAAGGAGGAGACGAACCACTAAAAGATGGAGATGAAATATTAAGTGATAAAAATTGTCCTTTCACAGATAAAAATATAGAGGCAATGAGAGAAAAAATAAAAGAAAAAGATGAAAGGGAGAAACAAAGAGATATTGATAAAAATGGTAAGACTGTTGAGATAAGTGATGATGATGTACCATTTTAAATTATAAATTAAATAATCTATTAAAAAGGAGAGATGTGAATGGAAGTTAAAGAAGGAATAATTAATGATGATTTCAAGAAAGTAGTAAATGAGGAAATAAAGAAATATATGTCAAATTTATATTCAGATAGAATTGAAGGGTTAAAAGAAAGTAATAGCCAAATTGAGATAACAAAAGCATTAATAGCCTTTCATTTAGATATAGAATCAATCCCAAAAGACAATACCAATCCATTTTTTAGGTCTAAATACGCAAATCTGGATACAATTCTTAAAGCAGTAAATCCATTATTAGCAAAACATGATTTAATACTAATGCAATCAGCAGAAGATGCAGGTAATGATAAAGTATATATAAAAACCAAACTTAAACATTTATCAGGTGAATACATAGAGTCAAATTCTGCACCATTTAAACCAGCCAAGACTAATGATATACAAGCTAGAGGAGCATTAGAAACTTACTTAAGAAGATATGCAGTTCAATCAGTATTAGCATTATCATTCGAAGAAGATGATGATGGCAACTCTTTAACAAACAAATCAAAAGGCAAATCAGAGGAAGAAAATTCAACTGTTAAGAAAAGTAGAGTGTAAGTAAAAAAATGCTACCTCTTAATGGGGTAGCAATAAATACATAGCATAAGGAGGGGAAAATTTGAATTGTAAGTGTAAGGTTTGTAAGAAAAAATTAAATACAAAAGATGCTTATAAAGTAGAACATATTACATCTGGAGGAAAAAAACGAAATATATATTATTGTAATGAACATGAATATAGAAAAGAGCAGCAGGACATATATTTCTGGAAACAATGTCAACTTGGTATAGATTATATTATGGGATATAAAGTTATAAGTAATCAAAAAAATAAGATGTTACAAGAGATAATAAAAAGTGGTTATACAAGAGAAGAATTATATGACTGTGTACTTGAGAAAAAAGATGAAATTATAGAATTACTTAACTACAGAAAAGATATAGAAGAAGAGTATCCTAAATTATGCTATGTATTTACTATGTTAAAAGGGAGTATTAGAGATATAACAAATAGAAATAGAAAAGTAAAAGATGAAAAAGAAAATGAAAAGATGTACAAAGAAAGTGAAAAATATTATGAAGTAATTGTTCCGAAAAAGGTACTTACTAATAAAAGAAAAAGTCTATTTGAAAAAATTAAAGAGGTGGATTAATGAGTGCTTATGAGAAAATAACAAGTGACAGAGGTATTATAGAGACTTTAGTTTTAGGGACAATGCTAAAATCATTAACTCTTTTTAGTGAATATAAAATTAGTGAAAGTGATTTTATAATAGATAAAGTAAAATTCTTTTTCTCCTTAGGAAGAACAATGTCTAAAACTCATAGTGAACTTGATGAAGCGAGTGTAGCTAAATTTGTATCTTCAAATAAACTCAAATCTGAATATGAAAAATATGGTGGTTGGAATAGTTTATCATCTGCTATGGAATATGGAAAAGAATCCAATATATCAGCATATATTGATGATTTAGCTAAGAATAATCTATTAATTGCTTTAGATGAAAGAGGTTTTAATATAATAAAAGAAATGGAACATAAAGGAGAGAAATTTATTCCATTTGAGTTATTCCAATCTATAAGTTGTAGAGAAGTTGAAGAGTTTTATGAAGGGTTAATATCTTCATGTAGTGTAAATTCTATAAAGAATAATATGAAGGTAGAAAATCTTTTACTTACCAAAGAAGATAGAGAAAAATTAAAACAAAAAACTGAAGCAGGAACACCTTATAATATCATTTTTGAATATAATGAAAAAGAAACAGGATTAAGTGATAGTGAAGAATCTAAATATATATATGGTCTACCAGTATTATCAAATAGAACTAATGGACTTGGTAAGGGTGGAGGAATAAATATAATATCTGGATTCTCAGGAATAGGTAAAACTACATTATTATTTTTTAATTATATATTAGCTATGATATACCAAGATGAAAAAGTAGTTATATTCGCTAATGAACAAAAGTCTCAATATTTTAAGAGTATGTTAGTTTCATTTATAGCATACAACATATTCAATTATCATGACTTAGATAGAAATAAAATTGATAATGGCGATTTCACAGAATTTGAAGAAGAGCTTATGGAAAAGATAGAAATGTTCTTGAAAAATAGAGGTTTTGAAGAAAGTTTAAAATTTATATATATGGAAGAGTTTGAAATATCTGAGATATTAAGAAAGAGCAAAGAGCTTGTGGCACATGAAGGATTTACTGCTATAGCAGTTGATACATTCAAATCAGAGAATTCATCAGATGCAAATTATACAGGAAGACTAATTGAGAACTCTAAGCTACTAGATAATTTTGGGAATAAATATAATGTAATAACACTACTATCTATGCAATTAGTTACAGCTCAAGAAAATAAAAGTTCATATTTATCGGCTTCAGACTTGTCAGAAGCTAAAGCTGTTAAGAATGTGTGTGGCTTATTAATGTTAATGAGGAAAGTAGTAAATGATTTAGAGTTAGATTCAACCAATAAAAAATTCTTTTTAAAACCATATAGGCTAAAATATAATAAGCTAAAAAAGACTACTGAAAGAGAGTATATCCAGTTTGATATAAAAGATTTACAAAAAGAATACAGATTATTATTTTTAAATAAGTCAAGAAGAGGTCAAGATGGAGATGTGATTCTACTAAGATTTTATGGTAAGACTGGTAGATTTGAAGAAATAGGAAGGTGTGAAAAAGTCTATAGAGGACAATTGTCATACTAGGTGATGACTATGGAAATAAAGGATTTGACTAATCAACAGGTGATAAATTTTATGGACTATTTAGGTTCGGACTTGTCTCCTAAAAGCAATGATAGACAGTTAATATTTAATACTTGTTTATGTCATAATGGAGATTCATATAAATTATTTTATTATACAGAAAGCAAAACATTTCATTGCTATAGTTCTTGTGGTCACATAGGGAGTTTAATAGATTTATTAATACATATAAATAAATATGAATTTAAAGATGCTGTTAATGAAATAAAAGATTTCTTTGGTATTTCAAATCAACCAATGCTAAGAAAAGGATTTAGAATAAAGAAAAAATTAAAACAAGATGATATTAAAGATATACAAATAGAATTACTTCCTATCCCTAAAAAGCCATATGTATATAAAACTTTTCAGCAAGTTCCAATTAAAGAGTGGGAAAAGGAAAACATCTCTTTTAAAGCTCTTAAAACATATCAAGTACATTATAATCCATATGAAAATCAAGTAGTGATTCCACATTTCTGTTGGCATGACAAAGATAGACCTGTTGGTATTAGAGTGAGAAACTTAGATGAAGATAAAGCTAAAAGTTTTGGCAAATATATTCCATTATGGTATGACAATAGGTGTTATAATCATAGATTAAGTCTTAATCTATATGGGTTAAATGTAAATAAAGAATCTATCAAAAATTTCAAAAAAGTTATTGTATTTGAAGGTGAAAAATCAGTGTTACAGATGGCAACTATGTATAAAAATAATCCATCTGTGGCTATATGTGGGAGTAATTTTAGTAGAGAGCAAAAGAAAATATTGATAGATTTAGGTATTGAAGAGTTAATTATAGCTTTTGATAGACAATTTAAAGTTAAAGCTGATGAAGAATATGTTGCATGGAAAAATAAAATATGTAAGCTAGTTCAAGATATTAGAGAAATAGTAAACATAAGTGTAATTTGGGATAAAGATAATTTGTTAGAGTACAAAGATAGTCCTAGTGACAAAGGGAAGAAAGTGTTTGAACAATTATTAAAAAATAGAATAAATATAATACAATTTGAAGGAGTGGTTAAATGAGTGAGGTTGCAAGACAGGTAGTAGATGAAATAGTTAGAATAAGTAGCTTAGAAGTTGCTAAGATGATGGGAATGACATCTAAAGATGGGCATAGAGATTTAATAAGAAAGATAGAAAAAATAAATATAGTTTTTGATTCGGAAAAAATTCCGAATGAAATATATTGGTTGGAGGGTGAATATGAGAATAGGGGAAAATTTTATAAAGAATATTTAGTATCTAAAAAAGGTTGTGAATTCCTTGCACATAAAACAACTGGAGAAAAAGGGGTATTGTTTACTGCTAAATACATGGAACGATTTGAAGAAATGGAAAGAATTATAAAAGGACAAAAGTTAGAGCTATCAGCAAGAGATAAAGGAATATTAGATATAGTTAATTCTAAGTCGGATATAGAGCAAGCAATAGCAATAAAAACTTTTGAAGAAGTTGTAACTGCACCTCTTATAGAAACAATAGAAGAACAAAAACCAGATGTTCAATTTGCAAATAGGATTAGGACAGATGGAAGAAAAGTCTATAGCATATCACAAGCTTCTAAATTGT
Organism: Clostridioides sp. ZZV14-6153; assembly: GCF_020657855.1. NCBI lineage: Bacteria > Bacillati > Bacillota > Clostridia > Peptostreptococcales > Peptostreptococcaceae > Clostridioides > Clostridioides sp. ZZV14-6153. Next base: position 19,820 of record NZ_JAGWCZ010000011.1, read on the forward strand.
TGAAACTTCCATATGGTAGAAATAAATTAATGGAAAATCTAAGAAATTTAAAAATACTTCAATCAAATAATGAGCCTTATCAAACATATATAGATAGAGATTATTTATTGGTAGAATTAAATGAAACTGGAAACAAATTAGTTATAACTCCTAGGATAACTGGTAAAGGAATGAAATGGTTAGAAAATAAATTAAGAGGTAAATTACTTGCGTTAGCATAATAGGAGGTGGATATATGATACAAGAAGTTAGAGAAGAAGTGTTATTACAAAATGGAGATATATTACATACAGGAGACATTATAAATGTAAAATATAAAACTATGGAAGATATAAAAGAACAATTTTGTAAGGGGAGATTGAAAAGTGTAGATGAACAATTTATCCAATTAGATACAAGTGAAAAATATAGTACATCAGAAAAAACAATCTATGTATGGGATTTAATAGAGATAAAAAAGGTGGGTGATGAAAATGAAAAGGATAATTAATAGTAAATATAGAGCATTATATTTATTCATGTTTTTTCTAATTTTTAATTTAATATATAGTTTACATTTTGGAAGGAGTACAGAAGTTGGATTTTATTCTAGTCCATCTTGTATAGAAGAATACATACTGGATATCATAACTTCTATAGGATTATTTTTCTCAATGATGTTAGCTGGGTTCGATGTTACAGAAAACTTTATAAACAGCTTAAGGGATTATTGTGAAGAAGATACAAAGCGAGGTGAATAAATTGGAATTAAAAGATTATATAAGTAAAATAGAATTAAATGACATGCCACTAACTTTAGATAATAAGTACATGCTAAATGAAATAAGCATATCTGAAGATAGCAAAATCTTTGCTGTAAAAGACACATCAGGAATAACATCTTATTATACTGAAATAGAATTTAATAAACTATTTAGAGGAATTAATAGCATCTTAGAGAATATTATCTAGTATATATTTTTAAGGAACTGAGGGTTGAGAGCTATTAATTAATAGCTCTCTATTTTTTTTGAAAGGGGAGAGTTAATGGAAAAAGAATTATATAGCTTTAGTAAATTAAATGCATTTCACATATGCCCATTTCAGTACTATCTTACATATGTAAAAAATTTAGATCGAGAACAAAATTGCTATGGTTATTATGGTAATGAATTACATAGTTTACTAGAACAATTACAACAAAGAAAAATAACAAATCAAGAAGCTATTCAAAAGTATAATGAAGTTATAGAATATGCAAATCTAATGGATTACGACTTTCCTACACCAAATTCAAGAATTAATTATTTAGAATGTATTATGCATTACCTAGAGAACTTCACTCCAATTGAGTGTGATAAATACTACATAGAAGAATATTTTGAGTTTGATATTCAAGGTGTTACAATAAGGGGTTATATAGATTTATATTACATAATAAATAATAAAATCTATGTCATAGATTACAAATCAAGTAGCAAGTTTTCTAAGAAAGACTTATCTAAAAAAGCTATGCAGCTTATCTTATACGCAATATATCTTAAAAAAAAATATCCAGATAAAATAATTGAATATGTAGCATTCGATATGTGTAAGTATATGAAAAATAAAAAAGGAACTTTAATTGAAAGAAATAAGATTGAAAATATAAATAATTATGAAAGAGCTATAGTTAAAATTAGATATACTAAAGAGCTGGAACAACAGTTAATTAACTTTGTTGTTGATACAGTTAATCAAATAAAACAGCTAGATTTCAACGATAAGAGTGATTGGTGCAAGAATGATGACAAAAGTAATCAGTTCTTTTGTAAAACTCTATGCTCTCATTATGAGAAGAGTTGTAAACCTAAGGAAAATAAGGGGTTCAGAAATACTAAATCACAATAAAATGTGAATTTTAATAAGATTGGAGAGTGTTTTAATGAATATACCAAAAGAAGTAAAAGTTGGAGGATTGTTTTATAAAATAGAGGAAACAGAAGAACCTATTTTAGTAAATAATCAGTTGTGCTATGGATTAGCAGACTATGGAACTGAAACAATAAAGTTATCTAATAATTTGCAATCAGAAAGAGTAAAAGAAGCTACATTTTTACATGAGTTATTCCATTGTATATTTAGAGATAGATGTATAGAGAGTGAAGATGAGGAATATTTAGTAGATGTATTAAGCAAAGGACTTCATCAAGTGATTATTGATAATCCTAATATATTTGAACTTAAGGTGAATATAGATGGATAAATTAAAAAACATATTTGTATTTTTAGGATATTCAGGTTCAGGTAAAGATAGTATAGTGAGTGAAATCTCAAAGCAATTTAATATACCAATTCTAACATCTCATACAACAAGACCTCCCCGTAATTACCTAGAAATCATTAATAAAACATACCATTTTGTAGATAATAAATTCTTTAAGAAAGAAAAAAATAACTTTATAGAAATGAGAAAATATATAGTCCATGATGGAAGCACTTGGTTGTATGGCATACATAAATCTGAATTAGAGAATAAAAGATATGCTTTGTCTATAGTGGATGCAAGTGGGTATAAGGCATTAGAAAAATATTTTATAGGAACAAAAATTAGATTAGTACCATTTTTTATAAATGCAGATGAAGATACTATAAGGAAAAGATTAATAGATAGAGGTGATAATCCTAAAGAAATTGAAAGAAGATTAGCTGATGATAAGATTAAATTTAAAGAGTTTTTAAATAGTGAAAACTACATTGTAATAGCAAATAATTTAAGTATCACTAATGCAGTAGAGCAAGTTAAAATACATATGAAAGAGGGGATTCAATGGTCTTAGCCTTAGATGTATCTATGTCCAGTACTGGATGGGCAGTTATAAATAGTAATAAAGAAGTATTAGAATATGGAAAAATAGTAACTAAAAAAGATAAATTCAAGTCTGAAGATGAGCGAATGTGCCATATCTGTAATACAATTCAAGAGATAATTACAAGTCATAACATTAAAATAGTCTTAGTTGAAGACCAATTCACTTCACGCAACTCTAAAACAATTCTTAGTTTAAGAAAACTCTTAGGAGCAATAATGAGAACTGTTAAATTAAATAACATAGAGATTGAATATATGTATCCAGTTTCTATTAGAAAATATCTTATGAATAGTGGTAAGGCTAAAAAAGAAGAAGTAGCTGTTTATGTAAGAGAAAATATTATTGATATTGGAGAGTACATTGATAGGACTTGTAAGGCTAAAACAAGTGACATATATGATGCTATAGCACTTGGGATAGCTTATTTAAATAAAGTTGGTGATGCTAAGTAAATGAGTGTAACTATAGTTGATAGTATGTGTGGTACAGGTAAAACAAGTTGGGCAATACAAACAATGAATGAAAGTTTAGATAAAAGATATATTTACATAACACCTTATTTAGATGAAGTAAAAAGGGTTATAAAAGGTTGTTATATGAGGAAGTTTTATCAACCAGAATCAAAAAAAGGAAAAGGAAGTAAATTAACTCATTTTAATAATCTTCTCTCAAGAGGATGTAATATAGTTTCTACTCATGCTTTATTCAGAAATATTAATGAAGAGACTCTTAAGCTACTTAAAGATAAGAACTATACTCTGATTTTGGATGAAGTAATGAATATAATTGAACGTATTTCAATTGATAAAACTGATTTTAGGATGCTCTTTAATGATGGAGTTATAACGGTTGATGATAGTACAAAGAAAATGTATTGGAACTCTAGTGATAAGAATTACAATGGAGAGTTTATAGAATTAAAAAATGCAATAGTAAATGGAGATGTTTACTTTGTTAGAAATAGTCTTGCTATGTGGCATTTTCCAGTAACTATATTTAAGGAATTTCAAGAAATATACATAATGACATATTTATTCAAAGGTCAGATGCAGCGATACTATTATGATATGAATAACATAAGTTACAATTATAAATCAGTAAAAAATATAGATAATAGATATGAATTAATAGAATATAAAGATGCTAATAAAGATCCATATAAAAAATTAATTAATATTTGTAATAATGAAAAGCTAAATATGATTGGCCAAGAAGGCAAAAATTATCATCCTTTATCAAGCACATGGTTTGAAAAACAAGTAATAAATAAAACAGATGCTTTAGACGTATTAAAGAAAAATATTTATAATTATTTTACAAATGTATGTAAATCTAAAGCATCTGAAAATGCTTGGACAGTATATAAAGATTATTTACATAAATGTAAAGGTAAAAGATATACAAAAGGGTTTATAGCTTTTAATGCAAGAGCTACAAATGAATATAGAAATAAATCTGTGTTAGCCTATTGTATAAATTTATATATGAATCCTATTGAAAAAGGGTTTTTTATAGATAGGAAAATAAGTATCGATGAAGATTCATGGGCTTTGGCTGAAATGATTCAATGGATATGGAGAAGTAGAATAAGAGAAAATAAAAGTATAGATATTTATATACCTTCATCAAGAATGAGGAATTTGATGAAAAATTGGTTAAGCACTTTTGAAAAATAAAAAGTGCTAAAATCAAAAATTTTGCTCTTTTTAGCCTATAAATATAGGGTTTTAAAAATGAGGCCTTAAAAAAGATTATATAAAAGTGCTAATATTGAGATATATTATAGCGAAATCAACACATTTGGAGATAAAGGCGTGGAAGAGTGCTGTATTACACTAAGATATGCTTATGTCCTAAATGAGATTTTATAAAAAGGGAGATTAAATTAATGAGTATAAATGTTAAAATAAAAAAATTAAGTCCAAATGCAATAGTACCATCTTATGCAAAAGAAGGTGATAGCGGAATAGATTTATATACATTGGAAGATACAGTGATTCCAGCTAGGTCAGCAGTAGCAATTCCTACAGGTATAGCGTTAGAAATACCATATGGATATGAAATGCAAGTTAGACCTAGAAGTGGTATAAGTTTAAACGGTGTTAAAAAACTGTTTTTTGTTGAAAATAAAGCAACAGAACAAATTATTATGTGGCATGAAAGCAAGGATGGTAAAGTATATCCAACTGTAAGACTGGGTACAATAGATTCTGGGTATAGAGGTGAAATCAAAATAATTACATATAATGAAGAGGATTTTGAGATTGTTATTCCTGAGCATACTAAACTTGCACAAGGAGTATTTCAACAAGTTCCAAGAGCTATATTGAAAGTCGTAAATGAATTAACTAGCTCTGAGAGAGGAAATAATGGATTTGGAAGTACAGGGGTAAGATAGGAGGGGCGTATGTATACTGTTAAAGATGTAATAGATGTATTAAAATCTACTAGAAATTGTAATCTAAGGTGTAATAATTGTATATTAAATAAAAATATAATTATAGGTCAAATAGAAAAAACGTTATGTGAGTTGTTAGAAGAAACAAAAAAATCTCTTAAACTATCTTATTCAAGTGTTGACTTTGATAAGCAAATTGAAGTTCTAAAAGAAGTGGATGACATTATATTTAAATGTTATGACAAAACTTGTCATAAATGTGTATTTGGAGAAGAGGTAGGTAATTTATATAACTCTTGTGATATATTAGAAAAGATATGTACTGAATTGAACAAAAAGACATGTAGATTAATAGAAAAAATTAATTATTATTATTATGATACTTATGAAAAATTATATTGCTTAGAAAATATTGAAACTGGAGAGAAATTTGTTGTTGATGAAAATCAAATAAAGAGATATAATATCCTCAATACTAATTTTGGAGGTGCTAATATGTATAAATATGATGATTATGTTAATTTAACAAATAGTATAGAGTTACCAGAAGAAATTAGAAATAAATGTGTTAGAGTTGTAATGACATTAGGGAATATGCAAGATATTATGGTTGTTCATAAGTTTAAAACGTATATTGTTAATGAAAGATATATTGAAAAAGTAGCTTAAATGATTGAGTCATCTATTAATTTAGATGACTTTTTTGTATTTATGTATTACTATTTAGGTAAAGGTTAATTTAAACAAATGAGGGGGATACACAATGAAATTACCAAAAAAATTATTATCACTAGGGTTAGTTATAACAATGTTAATAGTTAGTTTTCCAAAACAATCTTATGCACTTAATTCAGTAGATGAGATTGAAGTATCTACAATATACGAAACAGCAGGACTTATAGCAGATAAGCAAAGTTATGATACTGCGATACTAGTTAATTTAAGTGATTCCATAGCAGATGGGTTAAGTGCTAGTGGATTATCAGGAACATTAAATGCACCAATGCTTTTATCTGAAAATAGTAGCATACCAAATGAGACAATGAAGAGATTAAGCAAAGTGAAAACAGTCTATTTGATAGGTGGGATAAAATCAATAAGTAAATCTGTAGAGAATACATTAATGTCAAAAGGATTCAATGTAAAGAGAATTGATGGGAACGATAGAATAAAAACTAGTTATAATGTTGCAAAAGAAATAAATTCTAAACAAAAAATTAATACTGTTATGTTAACAAATGCATATAAAGGAGAGCCAGATGCAATAAGTATAGCTTCTGTAGCAGCAAGAGATAAAGCAGCAATAATATTAACAGATGGAAAAAGTGTGCCATTTTCAACTAATGAAGTAAAATCATATGCAATTGGAGGCACAACTACAATGAATGATACATTAGTTAAAAATACAAACTCAACAAGATTGGGAGGCTCTGACAGATTTGATACAAATAAAAAAATAATAAATCAATTTTATAATGGGATAAAAGAATTTTATATAGCTGGTTCTAGAAACTTAACTAATGCACTTTTAGCATCTTCTTTAAAGAGTCCAGTTGTTTTAGTTGATAATAATAGTAATAAGTCAATATTAAAAAATGCCACTAAAATTACAACAGTTGGAGACATAACAGAGGAGTTACTAGAAGAATGTTTGAATGTCACTAATGGGATAGGAGATTCTAATACTGGAGTAATTAAAAAAACTAGACTTGAAGAAGCTAAAGAATTAGCTAAAGATTGGTATAATTGTTATGAAGTAGGGGATATAAACAATATACCATATGATGGAGTATACTTAGTTGATGATAATTATAAAAATGGAAGTAATTATTATTATGTTTTTAGTTATGTGTCTGCTGGACAGGAGTATTCTGAGCGTCTATGTATAAATAAAAATGACATATCAGATTATAAACTTTTATATGAAGATTTACGTATGGAAAAAGTGGTTTCATTCAAAAATGCTGAGGATTTAGTTAGAGACTTATTTATGAAAGAACATGGATTTTTACCAAATCATATAGAAGCTCAAAATATGGAAGATGATATGTATATATATGTTCGCCCATTTAATACATATGTAGATATGAATGGTATAGAGCATAATGCAGGTGGATATACACCATATTTAGTCAATATTTATACAGGTGAAATATCAAAATATACATATACTGAATAAAGCAATTAATCAACTACTTTAATAGGTAGTTGATTTTATTTTAAATAATAAATTTATTATAGTAAGGTTTAATCACTTAAGACATATATAGCTGTTATAATTAAAGTATATGTTGAAAGGTAGATGGTGAGGATGTTTAAGGAGATATTTGAAAAAGTATTTATGTCAGAAGAACTTAGTAGAACTGCAAAAGAAGTCAATACTATTGTAAAAGATACTAAAGTACAAGTAAAAGGTGGCTTTGGTGAACTGAGATTAGATTTTATACTTAGTAAATTAAATAAAGATTACATAATAATTAAAGATATCATTATACCAGGCTCAAATAAAACTACACAAATTGATAGTATTGTAATTTCTATATATGGAATATTTGTTATAGAATGCAAAAATTTTAGTGGCTATATTTATGGAAATGATAAAGATAAAGTATGGACTCAAATTGTAGGAAAAACTAAAAATACATTCTATAATCCAGTAAGGCAAAACTATGCTCATATTAAAGCAATAGAAAATGTAATAGGAGATAAATATAATATATATTCAATAATTGTTTTTTCAGACAAAGCTACTTTAAAAAATGTAACTATAAATGGCAATAATGTTATAGTCAGAAATGAAAATGAAATATTAAGTACAATAAGTGAATATAAGACTATAACTATTGATAAAGAGGAAATAAAAATTATCAGAGATAAAATTTTTGATTGTATGAAAACTACTAATCAAAATACTAGAGAGCATGTTAGAAATTTAAGAAATATTACTGAAGAGAATAAATGCCCTAGATGTCAAATTGGACATTTGATTAAAAGAAAAGGTCAGTATGGTGAATTTTGGGGATGTAGTCAGTATCCAAAATGTAAATACACTAGAAAATAAAAAATGACCTCTTAAATTCGATTTTAAGGCTTTGTAAAAATTAATGCTTATAATTAATCCTATTTAGAAATTTGATTGCTTAAAATAGAAAATATAAAAAAATAATAAAACGCTAGTATAAGGCATAGAATTATGTATTCTATGTCTTATTTCTTTATAATTAAGTAATTTCAATAATTATATAAATAAAAAAATTAAAAAAGTCAGTTGAAAGTCAGCCAAAATGACTATTTTTTGCTTCCTCTATATGTTATAATAAATATATGAATTTTGATAGGAGGGTAACTATGAACGCTTTTATAAGAAAAAGAAATAAAAACTATGTAGTGTACTTAGAATTTAGAGATGATGAATCAGGAAAAAGAAAACAAAAGAATATGGGAGCTTTTGATAAAAAGAGAGATGCTAATAAAAGATTGGCTGAAGTCAAAGACAGTATATATAAAGATAGTTTTCTTGTTCCAAATGAAATCACTCTAGCTGGATTCCTATTAGACTTCCTTGAAAAATATAAAGATAATATTTCGGCATCTACATATAAAAGCTATATTGCTATTTGTAAGAATCATATTAATCCTTCTATTGGAAAATATCGTCTTCAAGAGTTGAGAAATATTCATATACAAAATTATATAGATGATTTAGCTGGTAACTTAAATCCTCAAACTATTAAAGTACATATAAATGTATTGAGACTTGCTATAAAGAGAGCATATAGAATTAAGTTAATAAAAGAAAATATTATAGATGGTATAGAAAGTCCAAGAGTTAAAAAATTTAAGAATGAAATTTATGATAAAGAACAGATGCTAAAATTATTAGAATTGGCCAAGAATACGAACATGGAATTACCTATCAGTCTGGCTACAGGTCTAGGCTTGAGACTTTCAGAAGTTCTAGGATTAACTTGGGATAATATTGATTTTGATGAGAATACAATAACTATAAGTAAGATAACAAGCAGATTAGATGGCTCTGTTACACTTAAAGAGCCTAAGACAGAAAGTTCGATTAGAAAAATATTTGCACCAATAGAGCTTATGAATTTATTGAGAGATTATAAATTAGAGCAGAATAAGAGGCTATTAAGAAGCGTTATTAGAAATGAACATAATTTACTATTCTTTGATAGAAAAGGAAATCCAATTGCTGAAGATGTAATGAGTAAGAAATTCAGAAGGTTCTTAGAGAATAATAATTTGCCACACATTAGATTTCATGATTTAAGACATTCACATGTTACTTTGCTTATAAACTCTAAAGTACCAATTAAGGTTATATCTGAAAGAGTAGGACATTCAAATATTAATACTACGCTTAATGTATATTCCCATGTGCTTAAAGAAATGGATAAAGAAGCTTCCGATAGAATATCTGAAAATCTATTTAAAGCTAATTAATAATTATTATCAATAAATATAAAATTAATAATAAAAATTAAAGGTATAAACACAAAGAGTAATTTTTATAAAGCCTTAGAATGGCATATAGAGCGTCGGATTTTAGATGATATTAAAATTTTATATTTCCAATATTTATGATATAATAAACATAGCAAGGAATAAATATTTGAAAAGCTATGAGTGGTGTTTCCATAGAAATTTTCCTCACTTTCTTATGAAAGGAGGTGAAAACTATGGAAAATCTAATGATGAGTATTGTAGCTAGTGTTATAGCCAGTTACATTTACGATAAATTAAAAAGCCACTCAAACGCGACTAAGAGTGGCTGGGAACTTAATATAAAGTTCCAGAAAAATAAATCTTCAAAATAATTTGTTGAAGGAAACATCACTCAAAGTTAAGTAAAATATATTTCCTTGCTTTTATTATACCACAAATTAAAGATATTAAAACAAAATTTTATAAATACTTACTTATTGTTCTAATTATATGGTAATAATTGGATTTGATTGTATAGAATTATTGCTGTAATATTTAATTAAATAAACAAATGATTGGGGCGATAATTATGTATTTAAGAAGATTATCAAAGTCAGAATTAATTATAATGAAATTTATTTGGAATTTAAATACAAAAGTAAAATCATATGATGTTGTTAATTATATGAAAGAAAAATATAGTTGGTCAGAAAAAACAATACTAAAGACTTTATCTAAGTTATCAAATAAAAGATTCTTATATGTTCAAGAAACAAGCCAATGTACATATTATACAATTTCAATTAAAGAAGATGAGTATTCTGAGTTTATATCACAAAAAATACATAAGCTCTTAGGGTGCAATTCTATAAAAAGCCTTTTAGCATCATTATCTCAAGAAGAATTAACAGATGAAAAATTGGATTCATTAGAGGGGTGGGTAAAAAACTGGGAGGAAGATGACTAAAGATTATATATATACTGTTCCTTAAATTCGCATTTTAAGAATAGTATTAAATAGTAAAATGATGACTATATAAAAAAAGAACTAATTATAGTCCTTTTTATTTTTAAAATTAATGTTTTAGTTTTATTTCATTTACATCTTCCTCTGCATTTAAATGTAAATTGTTTTTTGATATATTCAACTTTTTCTCCATATTATTTTACCACTCATAAATTCTATCTTCTTCAACCTCAAAAAATCACATATTTTCTTTATATCATACCCATTTAAACATACTAAAAAAGATGTAGGTAAATTTTTTTACAAAAATATACCTACATCCTCCAAAATACTAATTTTTAAAATTCTTATTTCTTTCATATAAAATATATATACCAGTGATAAGTAGTAAAATAAAGTAAGTGTATGTAACTTTATCCATCCCATTAAAATGTATCATAGTAAATAAATTTAAACTTATTAAAATAAATGAAAAGCAAAATTTTGTTTTTGTCAATAATCGCTTACTTTTAAAAATAATTGGTAAAATTATAATTGTTGAAATATAAGCTATAAAATGAAAAAACAATTCATTATTATTCATTAAATATTTCATCTATGTATATTCCCTTCGAGGTTAATATCTTTTACCTTTATCAGTAAATTTTGTAATGTATTTACCATCTCCATAAAATGTTGTTTCTCTCTCATAGTAATTGTATTTACCATCTGAACCATATCTTATTTTATAATATATTTTAATTTTATCATACTTACCTGCAACTGCGGCAGCAACCGTAGCTGCAACCTTAACAGGAGCCCATGGTGCTTTTAATGCAATCAAACCACCTATAGTAGCCGTACCTAATCCACCTGTATTTATATACATTGTATTAGATTGCCATTTTCCCCATTTAACTGTAGCTTTGAAAGTATCAATTTCAGATTTTTCTAAACTATTATCATTACTTTTGTAATTCTCACTACTAGTAACAGAAATCTTTTTTCCATCTAGATATACTTCATTATCTATATCTTCTAGTGTATTCAGAACATTTCCATCTAATGATTTAATTGTTATTGTAGTTTTATCACCATCTACAACTCTATCATATATAACTCCTAGATTTTTATCAGTGTACGACTCTGTTGATTTTTCACTTGTATAATATTTATTAATATTATTAGTTTGTGCGTTTACAGTTGTTGTTAATAATGTGAGACTAGCAATAACCCCTATTAATGCGAGTGAAATAATTTTAGTAACTCTCTTTTTTAAACTCATAAACATTCCTCCAATATACTATTTTTTAAAAATATTTTACAATGCTAAACAGAAATCCTTTTAACATTCTGATTATAGGGGGAGGATATACGTGTTATTTTAGGCAACTTGATAAAACTATAAAATATATTAATATTTATTACTTTGGTTATGGTCATGCTTAAAGCATTGAAATTATTAATACATAATACAATAATCGAATCTTATATGTTATGATTATTAAGTGCCTAATTTAATTAAATATTTGATATCCCCTCTAAAATAACTTATATGTAAAAGTGATTAGATGCTAAAATATACTTAGAACATCAGGTCTAGGCTATAAAACAAGCAATTAGTAGTTAAAATTTGCACTTAAGGAATACTATCATAGAAACATATCTTATTAACACTACTATCTGTGAATGATAATCCAACCTAACTTAATCTTATTGTTGTCACACAGCTTAATGCAATTAATCTACTCTGTATTTTTTTATCTTGTTATACCCCTACTTCAATTCTATTTTAATAGAATTTTATCATGTATAGTAACAATTGGCAATATAAATTTTTAATTAGTTTATAAAATAAAAATTTAAAATATCTAATAAATAAAATATCTAATATTTAAAATAAAATATAAAAATTTGTTTTTATTTATTTTATTATTAATTTTTTATTTATTTAATCATAAATATTACAACATTAAGGTTTTTTCGATAAATTTTTATTTAAATCGATTTTTAGATTGTTTTTTAATACTTTTAATATAGTTATGCATTCATATATATAATTAAGAAATATTCATAAATAATTAAGATTAGTTTATTAATGGTTAAGAATTATTAATGAATAATTTCTTACATATTCTATACTATCAGAATAGATTTGAAATAGATACCTAATTAAAATAAGTTTAATATATTAAATGAAAACGCAAAAATTTTATAGATACGTTTTTAATTATTATAATATTATTCACTATCATACATATTAGATTGGCAGTAATTAATAATGAATTTTTATATTTTTTTATAGCATGTGCCGTATTTTTTGTTTCTGATATTTTATTTAAAAAATTTCAAATAAAATCATTTTTTTTGAAAAGTATTTTAAGTGGCTTAGCATTATACATAATTATAATTTTATATAATAAAATTAAATAAACATAAACAAAAAAATAAAGCCCTCTAAAGAAAACTCAATTAAGAGTAATCCCTAGAGGGCTTATTATTATCTATTTCCTTTTTTCTTACCTTTTTTACGACCTTTACATGCCATAATATCACTTCCTTATTTATAATTATAGTCCTACTGTATCTTTAGATTTAGAAATCTTGCCTTTATCTTCTTTTAAGCAATTTTTTGCATAAAAAAATCGTACAACTCATTCAAATTGTACGAAAAATCTTGAGGATAGATATCTATAAGATTTATATTATTTTTCTTACAAATATCTATTTTCCATTCAGTTTTATTTCTATATTTTTCATATACCATTAGTCCAAATATTTCTACATAGTATTTTTTATTTTTTATGTTGATTTCAAAATCAAACCTATGATTAGTTTGGAAATTTGGTATTACATTCTTATAATATGTTTCTGTATTATATTCTATATCGTGTTCTTCCAACATATTTGCAAATAGTAATTCCCAAAATGAACGCATTTTTAATTTTTTTTTATCTGTATAATATAATCTATATCTAGGTAACAGATTTATTTCTACTAACAATTCCTCATAAGTGCCAAATTCTCTTTGATATTTAGTTAAACTTGAACACCATTCACACAAAGATATATCATGAACGGTTGGAATTCTGCCTAGTGATTTATATAATTCTAAAATATCATTTTTCAAATCATCCTTGGACTTTCTCCTACTTTTCATTCTCATATCTGTATTTATATTTAATTGTCTATGTAAGTTATAAAGATTCCCAAAATGATTTGTGTATGCAGAAGAACAATAAGATTTGCCTAATTTACTATACTTATCTAAATCTCTGTTAGTAGGATTTTTTTTAAGAATATTTTTTAGTTCTAAATATTTCTTTTTCATATCATTTTCTAATATCAAATTGGCTACTTCTTTTTTATCATATCCTAAATTTTCATACATTTCATCTATTGTAAGTCCAGTTTTTTTAAATACAGTTGATGATGCTGGTAGATAATTACAACTATTCAAATCATTTACATTAATTATCTTGTTTTGGGATAACTTATCTTCGATTAATTTCTTTATACCACTATTTATTTTTTCTAAAGAAAATGGTTCTCTGTCAAAATATCTTGATTTATTTTTATCATATAAATTAGCTGATTCTAAGGCTTTTCTAAAACTACCAAAATTATTAAAATATGTAACAGAACTTGGGTATCCTTTTTGTTTATTAATACCTCTTTGTGTGGGATATCCTATTTTTTCATTATATCTAACTAAATAATCTATTAATTCTTTTTTACTATATCTCAAATATCTAATCTCCTTATATAAATTTATCATATTCTTCAGCTAATTTATTTTTATTTTCTATTGTGTAGTGGTTTATAGTTACATCAACCCCACTGTGGCCAAGCAACTTTGATACTGTAGTTATTGGTACACCTCTATCTTTTAAAATATTAGACATACTATGTCTAAGGTCATGATTATATCCACCATCTATATCAATTAACTTAAAAGCCTTTTTAACCCATGAACTTAAGACATTTGAATTAACTTGATTATATTTACCTCCATATTTTGTAAAGAATATATATGGGTAATCTATGTCATGTTGAGATAAATAATCTTTCCATTTGATTAATAATTGTTGTACTTCTTCTGAAAATCTAAAATCTCTTGAGACACCACCTTTGGCTGTAATACCATGAATCCATCTGTTATCTAAATCTGTATTGTCCCATCTGAACTGACTTATCTCATTGCTTCTACCCATTGTTGCCAATCCTAAATTTATGTAGACTTCTAATTGTAGGCTATCCTGTTCTGAAAGTTTTTCTTTTAATTTAACTAGTTGATCCTCAGTTAAAAATGTTCTTTTCTGAACTTCCTCACCTGTTCCTGGTCTTTCTATCATTTCACACCAATTGTCAGTAATTTTTCTTTTTTTCTTTAAAAAAGATAGTAATGATGAAATGGAACTTATTCTACGTCTGATTCTTTTTTCATTATTCCCTTGCTCCATACAATAACCTATATAAGCTTCTATCTCTTCTTCACTTATATCAGTTAGTAATGCATCAAAACATTCTATATTTAAAAACTTAAAAAATTGCATTACATCACATTCATAGTTATATATTGTTTTTTCACTTTTCCCAGCTATTTGTTTTGCTCTTTTATATTGCTTCCATAATTTAATATTCTCTGGATTTGGTTCTCCAGTTATACTTATTCTCTTACTACGTTGTTTTGCCAAATACTTCACTTCCTTATAAAAAGACTAGAGAAATTAATCCCTAGTCTCTAATTTATCTTTAATTTTCGTTATATCTGTTTCGACCCTTTCAAGCCTACTATTATTAGTATTAAGAGCTTCAGCAAACTTATCTAATTTATCGTCAAATTTGTCTATCGTACTTCCAAATAAAACTCTTTGCTCTCTAATCTCTCTTGAAAAATATGCTCTTTCTTTTTTTCTATCATCTTGCTCTAGCTGTCTATTTTTTTCTAAATATTTTCCAAGCCATAACATCAGTACCATTAAAAGTATGGCTGTATATCCATATTGACTCAGTAGTTCAATCATTTCTTTTGATAACATCTACTTTTCCTTTCTATTTTGTACTTGTATTTGGTTTATTCCTATAGATGCTCCCCAGCACAAAATACCTTCAAAGACAGCTTCTATTGATAGCTCTTTCATAAATAAACAACTGCTTATCATTGCTATAACTAATAATATGAAAGGTATGTATTTATTTTTAATATTAGATTCTTTTATAAAAGTTCCTAATATGTAAAGTCCACCTATTAGCATTATTAAATTTTCAGGTATAAATTGCATTATATCCATATGACTTCCTCCTATCCAAGAATCTCATTTAATTCTTTTACTTTAGTTTTTAGTTGTTCTAGTTTTATATCATTATTTTCTACCTTCATTGAACTTATCTTGTTGCATATATTTATTATGTTTTGACCATAATTCACATCTGGACACCATTTGCCTGATAAACTTTCTACTGTTTTAGCTTCTCCATGTAAATATGGAAAGTGCCTAGGGTCTAATGTAGTCCCATTGACTTTATATTCAGTTTTACCAACTAATTCACTATATTTCGGATATTCTTTAGCTCCAGCATATAGTGCTAGATGGTCAATAAATGCTGATACTCCATCCTCCCAACAATTAAATCTTGTATGGGCTGTTGCGTCTAAATCTCCTCCACCTTTATTTCCTTTAAGTCCACATACATTGCAATAGGAAGGATTTAGAACTCTACCAAAATTAAAATATCCAGTTTCTACAAATGCTTGAGCAATTGCAATAACTGGATTCACACCTTTTTTCTCTGCTTCTTTATATATAATTGGTACTATAGCTCTGCATAAATAATGTGGTGGATTAGAGTTATTTTTTAATGTATCTAAATATGCAAAGACTTGCTCTAGTGTTGCTGTTGATTTATCTAATATATTCAATTTATACCTCCTACTTACCTATAAAATTCAATACTTTATGAAGTGTAGCCCATCTATCATCACCTTGTAATTTAGTAAATCTCTCACTAGTTTTGATTTTGCTGGATGCTCCACCTATTACATATAGATTTTCACAATGTCCAGGAATATAATTTTTCAACTCGCACACATAGACTTCATTAGCTTTATAATTCATGGCCATTAATTGGGCTATAACTTTATCTACTTCCCCATCATAAACTATTGCGTATTTCACTTTGTCCTCTTGTGGTTTACTAACTACAGACTTATTAAATATTCCTTCAAAAATATCTATGGCCATATCTTTGGCATTGTAATTTTTAGTGTCAGATGTATCTACAAAGCAACACTCAACTAAAATTGACTTTGACTTTGTTCTTCTTAAAAATGCTAGAGTTTTCCTTTCTTTAACTCCTCTATTTTTAAAGTCCTTATCACCTTTTGTACGATAAGTTTCAGTTATTTTTTTACATATTCTTGAAGCTATTTCAACTGTTTCTTTGTCATTAAGATTATATACTAAAACTTCTACTCCTCTACCTCCACCTGAGTTAAAATGTATACTTACATTTAAATCAGTATTATATGAATTACATTTAGTTATAATTTTATTCAATATGTCACTTTGAGAAGTTCCATTATTACATGTAGTATCATAAACTTTACATTCTTTTTGAGCTAAATGTATTAACTCTTTTAGTACATTTCTTGCTTCTGTAGATTCTTTTATATTTCCTACTGCTCCAGAACCTGTCTTGCCATCTGGATTATGTCCTGCATGGACTGTTAATGTTTTTATATTCAAAATTACCACTCCTTTTAAATAAATAATAAAAAGAGCCTATAAAACAAGGCTCTTATTCACTCGATTTCCAATTAAAATTATGATTCTTATACATTATATTTGGAAACATAAATATGCTGTAAATTGAATTCTCATTTTCTTTTTTAGATTTAAAAGTTATTTTAAAGTTTTCTCCAAAATGCCTGTAAGATAATATTACTCTTATCAATCATTATTCTATCTCCAAAATTTAGCATAGTTGACTCATCATTTTTTACAGTTGACCATCCTATGAGTTCATAACTACCTGCATTTAAATTTCCTGTATTAGATAACGTAACTGTACTTGCACCTGTTAAATATGAATATTGGTCAATTGGTGGGTGACCACTTACACCTGTTCCAGCTGGAAAATTTGAACCATATGCAATCCTATATTTTCCCCACATACCATATAATGTTATATCTTCTTTACCTATAACAATATTTTCTTCTACATCAGATTTTAATATAGGAATTTGAGCTTTTTCTATATTAGAAGTCCAACCTAAAAATTTGTCTTTATCTTCCTCTCCACCTAGTGGATTATTTTCACTATTTTTTAATACAGTAACTATATCACCTTCAACATATCTATTTGCATCAACAGGCACTTCACCCGTTCTATTTAAAGGATATTCTTCTGGTGGGAAATTGGCATTATAAGTAACATATCTATATTTTTTCCAAACTGCATATAAATGTAAGCCATCTGATTGTACATGCTCGTTTTCTATAGTAGCATTTTCAATTACATCTCCATTTTCAGTTAATGACCAACCACAAAACTTATAATTATATTCTTTGTTATTTTCATCATAATTGTTTAATGGTAAAAGAGTAATTATATCCCCTAAAATATATTTATTACTATCAATAGGTATGGTTGGAATAGGAATGCCTTGAAAATCACTAGGAATATTCAGCTCATATATAACATTTATACATTTATACCAGATAGCATACAAAGTGATGTCATCTGTAGCTATGCATCTTTCAATCACATCTCCATTTTCAGCTAATGACCAACCTTTAAATCGATATTCATTTAAATCTGTATTACTTGGTAAATCTAATCTTGCTTCTGTATTAGCTAATACTGTCATGTCATCTGGTACTGTAACATCTTCGTTTGAATATCCTTCTGGCAAATTAATATTATAATTTATTGTGTATCTCTTACTATTTTCTAATAATTGTATTAATATGTTTAAATCTTCCTTACTCGCTTTCTTACTAAGTTCTAAGTTAATATTATCCTGCTCATTATTTAATTTATTAATATTTTTTACTATATCCTCATTTAACAATTTATCACCTTCTTTTTTATTTAGAGAGCTACATTAGTAACTCTCTATTTTGAACATAAAAAAAGAACTCTTACAGTTCTATGATAATGAAATCTCTAGTGCTTCACACATTTTTCTTACCTCTTCTCTATATTTCATAGGTACTTGGTTAATTGTTTTTAAACCTCTCTCTATTAATCCTACATAAATTGCTGCCATACTACTTCCTCCTTCAAATTTTATATTTTTTAATGACATGGTAGATGCTTGTTGACTGCCTAATACCATTTCGCATATCTCCGCAGTTGCTAACATTAAATCTGTAATGTCATTATCTTGCGTTTTTTGACTTGTATTTAAATTATTTAAAGCCTTTTTTTGTTTGAGCTTTTCAATTTTTTCTTCATTTAAATTTAGCATTTAATCACCTCTTAAAGTGTAGACTCATCTATAGAAAATATCATAGATGGTCTTTTTATTGCAGTCCAATCATCACCTTTTTCAACTATAATTTTAGGTTCTGCTTGTGTCATTCCTTTTTCTTCTAACTCATAAATTTCTTGATACCCTGTGTCAACTTTTTTCATTTCTAATAAATTCATATCTTTATGCATACCTGCGTTATTTGTTTTGATTTGAACCTTCAATTGATTTATAAGTTGATAAATTATATCTCCTATATTTACGCTATCTTCTAACGCTCTATCTAATGTTATTACAAGCTTACCATCAGCACTATTTGTTAAAGAATTTATGTTATACTTTTTATTCTTAATAAATAGATTAGCACCTTCTGAAACATTTATAGAGTTATTCTCTTTATTAATTGTTGCTCCTAAATACAGATTATCTCCAAACAGAGTATTAGCTTTAAAATATACATTATTTATGCCAAGATTTAGTTTTTCAAGTGGAATAGTGAACAGCACAAAATTATTGATAAATTCATCCTTTGAATGTATTAACTCATTGTTTAAATACATTTCAATTTTATCAATTTCATTATTTGAATCATTAACTTTTAACTTGATACCAGATATAGTCTTTTCAGCTAATTCTATGGATGGTTTTGTTGTAGGTGCTTGGTAAGTCATAAATAAAGTTTCATCTCTTCCAGCATCTAACCAAAGTAAGTCATTGTTAAATTCTTCTGGTATTTGAACTTTATTAAATATATATGGATTATTAGAGTTCATATTATAACAATCTCTTATCTTACCACATATCCAGAGTGATTTATCTAACTTTCTAAAAGATATATAATCTCCACCTATCTCTACATCTTCTACATCTACATCTAGTTTAGTAAATGTTTTTATTATTGTATTTGCAGAAGCTTCACCTAATCCAAAGTTACCAAATCTATTTAATCCTTGACCCCACACAGAGTTATCATTTAGTAATACTAAAGTAAATTTATCATCACACATTACTTTTTTTACATTGGATATATTTACTCTTTGTAATTCACTCACTTCATCGTTATGACCTAGCCCCAGCTGGTAATCGGAATTTAATCCTGCTGAATATAGAGTGCCATCATTTTTTAGAAAATATGAAAATCCAGCACCACATGAAGCTTGTCTTATATCTGCAAAGTCTAGTTTAGTGAAGCTTGTCAATAAAGTTGTTGTTCTTGGATTTAATAACTGACCATATGTATTATCACCACATCCAAATAACTCTCCGGAAGTGTTTACAATTAATGAATGAGTCTTTGACATCCAAAATTCTTTTATATTATCTTGTAATTCTATTCTGTCATTATCTATATCATAATTTTCTTTATATACAGAGCCTAGAACGCTTTTATAATTTATATCGCTTCGTGATGGTATTATATATTTGTTATTTATCAGATTAAAATTATTGTTTAATGTATAATTATTCAAAGTGTCAAATCTATAAAGGTAATGTCCTTCTATTTTGGTAAATATATTTCTATTAGCATTATCACCTAAACCTAACTCTCCATAGCCATTATAACCACACCCCCAGATACACCCATCATTCTTAATTATAGATACATGAGAAGTCCCACATGCAATATCTTTTACATTATCTATATTAACTTTAGTAAATACATTCCTATTAGTAGTATCACCTAATCCTAATTGACCCTCAATATTGTAACCACAAGACCATACACTTCCATCATTTTTAATTATAAATACATGATTATTTCCACAAAATATTTCTTTTACATTATCAATATCAACTTTTGTAAATGTATTTTTATTAACAGTATCTCCTAACCCTAATTGCCCGTATGTATTATAACCAGTTGAGTAAACTGTATTATCATTTTTTAATATAAATGTAGTTGTTCCACCACATGCAATATCTTTCACATTATCAATATTAACCTTTGTAAATACATTTCTATCAGTTACATCACCTAAACCTAACTGTCCATAATTATTCAGACCACATGACCATATTGTATTATCATTCTTGATTATGTATGTGTGAAGTCCACCACATATAATATTTTTTACATTGTCTATATTAACTTTAGTAAATACATTTCTTTGATTTGTATCACCTAATCCTAATTGACCATAAGTATTACAACCACAAGTCCAAATAGTATTATCATATCTTATTATGAATGTGTAATCATATCCACATATGACTTTTTTTATATTATCAATATTAACCTTAGTAAATATATTTCTATTAGTTACATCACCTAAACCTAACTGTCCATAATTATTCAGACCACATGACCATATTGTATTATCATTTTTAATTATAAATGTATGATGTGTACCACATATAATTTCTTTTATATTATCAATATTAACTCTTGTAAGTGTATTTCTTTGTGTAGTATCACCTAATCCTAATTGACCATAAGTATTACAACCACATACCCATAATACATTGTTATTTTTTAATATATAAGAGCATCTTCCTGTTTTTATTTTATAATTATTTGTATATTCTGGGAGGTTATTTTTTAGTTCTATAGGCATTTCAGTAAATATATTTTTACTAGTTTTATCACCTAATCCTAGCTGACCATCACCATTTATGCCCGTACCCCATACTGTTCTATCATTCTTCAATAGGAATGTATTATAAAATCCATATATTATTTTTTTTACATTATCAATATTAACTTTAGTAAACACATTTCTATGAGTAGTATCACCTAATCCCAATTGCCCTTGTGAATTAAATCCAGTACTCCATACAGTATTGTCATTTTTTAATATAACCGTATGTTGATATCCACATATGATATCTTTTACATTGTCAATGTTAACTTTAGTAAATACATTTCTTTGATTTGTATCACCTAATCCCAATTGCCCTTGGCTATTATTACCAGTACCCCATACTGTTCCATCATTCTTTAATATAATTGAGAAACAATAACTATTTTTGATGTATTTTACATTATCTATATTTAATTTAGTGAATGAAGTTTTAGGAGTATTATTGCCTAACCCCAATTGATAGCATGTATTGTTACCACAGGCAAATATATCTCCATTATTTTTTATTGCTATTGTATTATCATATCCACATATAATTTCTTTTACATTATCTATCTCTACTTTAGTAAATAAAAGTCTACCATTACTATGACCTAATCCTAATTGACCATCACTATTGAAGCCACATGAATATAAAGTTCCATCATTTTTTAGTACGAATGTATATTGATTACCACAACTGATTTTTTTGACATTATCTATATCAACTTTTGTAAATATATTTCTTTGAGTAGTATCTCCTAATCCCAATTGCCCTTGGTTATTATTACCAGTACCCCATACTGTTCCATCATTCTTTAATATAAGAACATGAACAATACCGCAACTAATATCCTTTATATTATCAATGTCTATTTTAGTGAAAGTACTAATATCATTATTGTGACCTAATCCTAATTGTCCAGCATTATTATCTCCTGCACCAAATAAAGTTCCATCCTTTTTTAATACAAAAACATAATATCCATTACTTATTACCTTATCATTTCTATTTATTATCAAATATTCGCCATCATCTTTTAATAAATATGTGTCTCCATTTAAATTTACACTTTTGCTAAATCCTACATAATCATTATTTTTATACTCTGTAAAAGTAGTAAAGTTAGTTATATTATTTATAAAATGTTGGCATCCTATTTCCCCTTGTTTATTAGAACCTGTAAATAATATTTTATTATCATTTTTTCTAATAAAAGTATGATAATAACCGCATATAACATCTTTGACATTATCTATATCGACCTTTGTAAATACCTTTCTATAAGTATTATCACCTAGACCCAACTCTCCTTCATAATTATAACCACATGACCATACTGTATTATCATTTTTAATTATAAAGGCATGATAACCACCACATATTACATCTTTTACATTATCTATATTTATTTTTGTAAATGTATTTCTATCAGTAGTATCTCCCAATCCTAAAGCTCCATGCGAATTATAACCACAAGACCATATAGTATTGTCGTTTTTTATGATGTAAACAGAATTATTACCTACAATTTTTTTAACATTATCTATATTGACCTTAGTAAATATACTTCTTTGAGTATTATCACCTAGACCTAAAGTTCCACTAGCATTATGACCACATGACCAGATACTTCCATCATTTTTTATTATGAATGTACTAGAAGCACCACATATTATATCTTTAACATTATCTATATCAACTTTTGTAAATATGTTTCTATTAGTAGTATCATTTAAGCCTAACTGACCGTTAGAATTTAAACCACATGACCATATTGTATTATCGTTTTTGATTATAAAAGTGTGATTGTTACCACGTACAATATCTTTTACATTATCTATATCAACTTTTATAAATGTAGTTCTTTGTGTATTATCGCCTAAACCCAACTCTCCATTGTTATTATAGCCACACGACCAGACTGTATTATCATTTTTTAATATGAATGTGCTAGCATATCCACATACAATTTTTTTAACATTATCTATATTAACCTTAGTAAATATATTTCTTTGAATATTATCGCCTAGACCCAACTGACCTTGTGAATTTTGACCTGTGCAAAAGACTGTTCTATCTTTTTTAATAACAAAAGTGTAATTACCACCATGTGTAATATCTACAAAATCATAATTATCAAAATCCTTGTCAAATTCATCAAAATATATATCTGTATCTAAATATCTTCCACGCTGTAAGATTTTATTTTCCTTCATTAAATCATTCCTTTCTTATTTGACTTCATAAGAATATTTTTCAAGTTCTATAGTATTTGTTCCAATATCCGTACTAGTGTTTGAAATAGTTTCTATAAAATTATCATCAAGTTCATGTATGTATTTCACTTTATAACAAGAAAAAGGAATGTCTATTTTATTAAAGATAACATTCCCTTCACTACCAAATATTCTTCTTCTATCCGTATCTAATCTTAAACCATCAATTGATAAGATACCTTTTGAATCTGCTAAATTGTCATACCATTGACCTACTTCATCAACTGCACCAGATTCTAATTCTAAATAAATCAATATATCTAAAACTTTATTGGATAGAGTATCATATTTATTTTTTAAACTATCTAATTGTTGACCTAAGTTTCCACCAGCTTCAAGAATCTTTACACTAGCATCAAGTTCATTCACTGCATCTGATATATTTTTAGATACTGTACTTAATTCACTTGAACCAACTTTATTTTGTATTAAATTTATCTTCTCTAAGTTAACAGCTATATTACTTTTATTTTCATTTATCTTAGTTAGACTATCATCAAATTTTGCATCTATTTTAACACTAGAGTAAGTACTATCTAGTGTTGTTATATTATCATTTATTGTAGCTTGTATAACTTCTTTATTTGTATTACCATTTACAACAGTCACTCTTACATCTGTAGCTGATTCATTAAAAATATCTATTGTATTAGAATCTACTACAGTATAAGAATTAGTCATACTCTTTTTAGTTGCTTCATCCAATATCGCAACGAATATATTTTCTGTAACAAGATTATGATTAACTGTAAGCTTAAAATATTCTCCATCAGCAATCCAATCAGATTCAACATAAGATTTACTAAATGCTATATTAGTTGCAGCAGATGTCATCTCGGCTATTTTTTCATTAACCTTTTCAAAATCATAAGTTAATCTATCTTTTAAAGTGTCCTTTACAGTTCCATCAATAGTTTCTCTAGCTTGCATTAACTCGCCTCTAGCATCAAGGCTTTCAAGTTCTTCAAATCTATTTTCAAATTCAGTAATCTTATTACTTACAGTAGTTGTCATATCTGTCTTAGCAGTATTTACTTCAACTATTTTGTCATCAACTTCTTTTATTTTTGTATCTAATTTTAAAGTACTTTCATCAATACAATCTTCAACATTAGATATAACCTGATTTACTTCGTCAAGTTTATAGTCAATCTGTTCTTGGTTATCTGTAAGTTTATCTTCAAATGTCTTATCATATAAATCAAAAGTGTCATTAGCTCTAGCATCTAAATCTTGAAATTTCTTATCTGTTTGAGCTTGCACATCAAGCATTTTGTCATCAACAATATTGTCTATTTCTTCAGATTTAGCATCTATCATTTCATCCAATTGGAGTTGACAATCAGTAAGTTTGTCATCTACTTGAATTTGCATATTCTGAATGGATTCTTCACGATTGGCTTCTTGATTTTGACGTGTTAACTCATTAAACTCTCTTTCTTCTTCTTGTATGTTTCTTATATCTTCATTATAAATCCTAATTTGCTCTGCTTTATCCCTAACTTCTTCATTACCAAGTATAGTTATTTCAAGCTGTTCAACTCTTTTAGTCAACTCTTTATTATTTTTTATAATTTCTTCTGCTTGGGCTATTATTACCAATAATACTCCGTATTCATCAGTTGAAGTGATATCATCATCATTAATCATACCCTCTTCAACTCTATAATAAAGATTTGTAGTATTAAGTAGAGTTCCATCTTTCACAAGGGATAGTTGAAATGTATTTATACCAACACTTGCAAGTGCTTGTCGGCTAAGTTCTATCTCTACAACACCATTTTCTGCATCTACAACTTCACATTCTCCATTAACTTTTTGTCCGTCTGATTTTGTAATACTAACTAAAACTCTATCATATTCAGATAAATCTATTATTTCATCTTTATTTTTCAATATTGCTTCAATGTAAGCTGTTTTAACATCATTTTCATTATAAATAAAATAGTCTAGTAATCTTTTGTTTATTCTGTAATTACTAAAATCTACTTCTATGGTATGATTCTTTATTTCATAATTTTTCAAAGTATCACATCCTATTGTTCTTTATTTTGTTCTTCTAGTTCTTTTTTTAAGTTCTCAATTTCTTCTTGTTGTTGCATGTTAAGTGCCTTATAAAGTATTAGTTCATTATATAAACTTTTTATTTCTTCAAATGCTACTGTATATGCTTTTTGTAAATTTACTTCCATATTAACACCCTCCTAAATTATTAATTTTCTCATTTAATTCATTAACTAGTATTTCTAATTCTTCTCTCTTTTGTATTTCTTCTTGAAGTGCAGTTGCCACAACTGTTGTATAACCAGATGGACTAAACATTAATCCATTTTCTTCTCCATAGTCATATAGAAATGTTTTTCCAACATAACTATCTTTAAAATCATTAGCTATAAACCCTATTTGACTATCTGCAATTGTCCTATCTTTTTCTGCTATATAATCAAATGTTGCTGGCTTAAATTCATCTTTTATAAAATCTAAAAATGGTGTTGGAGTGACACTTGAACGAGTTCTATTCTTAATATCTTTTATGTATACTATATTCTCTTTAAACTTTTTATCAGATTCACTCAGAGTAGAACGAGCATATAAATATCTCCATTTATAACGCTCACAACCTAAATCAGTTACAGAACGCTCTGGATAAAATGAATATCCTACACCTAAACTATCTCCATTTGTAAATGTAAAAGTAGCTCCTCCACATCTCACAAAAGTATCATCTCTTTCAACAATAAAGTGTTCTTCTCCATCAACATAAATCTCAGCAGTATCATATCCTACCCAAAAATAATTATTACTATCATATTTTAATCTTATAGCTGATGCTTGACTAGCACCATCTGATTGTCTTGCATCTATTGCAAATCCAGACCTGCTACTTCCAAATAATCGTATTATTGGTTCATGACCACTAGGAGTAGTTAATATATCACATGCTATAGCTCCTTGATTTACTGTTAATCCATTCCTATCTATTTCTACATAATTAGATATATCATTAAAACCAAATTCAATTTTATCGGGTTTAATTCCTATTATTGAACCACTGTTGTTCCTCGTGACCATCATAGTTATATCATCTTTAGTCAATTTAATTTGAGCAGAATTAGTTTTAGTTACACCATCCACTCTAGCTACTTCTAATTTTATTTCTTTAGCTGTAGCGTTTATTTGTGCAAATTCCTCTGATATACTTCCACCCATACCTGTTATATAAATTTTATCTACTGTATTTTTAAGTTCATTTATTTTTAAGTTGTATTGAGCATTTGCATTTATAGCTAAAATTCTATCTGAAGGTGTAATTATACCATCTGAAATAACTGAATTGATTATAGATTTTAGATTGGTACTTGATGCATCCAATGCTGATTTTGAAGTGTTTATTGCTACCAAGTCTACACCAGTAGTTCTATCAATAAGTTTTTGTAACTCTGTATATAAACTGGCTTTATCTGTATCCAGTAAATTAAGTTCAATATCTATCTTTTCTTTTTCTTCATCTGTAATCTCATTATCATTAAAATAATTAGACAGGTTAGAACTAAATGTTCCTAAGTCTGTATTTAACTTAATTATAGAATTATTTATGTTTTCTCTTAATGTTATATTTTCTTGTGAGCCACCAAAATTTTTAGTTACTTCTTTTACTAATATATTTACATTTTCAGCTCTCTGGTCTATAAGAGACATATTTTCTTTTATATGAGATGCATCTTCTTGTACTTCTAAAACAGTTTGATGTATTCCATCAATGTCTTTTTCAATAACTACAAACTTTTCATTATGCTTTTCATCTGTTTCATATAATCCCCAAATCTGTTCTTCAGTATTTTTTCTTGAATTTCCATCAAAAGATATATCAAATATTGGTGAGTTTATAGGAACTTCTGTATGTTTTCCATTATCATTTACAACTACTAAAAATTGTGTGTTTCCTTCTGGTAATCTTACATTAGAAACTTTTAATGTAGCTGGATTATCAGCATCCCAATATATATATTTTTTATTTGTCTCCTTATCTACTACTTGATAAAGTGTGTTGTTATAGGTTACAATTACTCCAGTAATTCTTATCCAGCTATCTGCTGGTGAATTATCTAATATCAATTTACATCAACTCCTTTTGTATATTTTTCCTAGGAATATATTCATCTGGTAGGTTAATTCTTTTCTTCTGTTGCTGAATAAATAAATGTCTTTTAGAGTTTAATGTTCTTGTTGCATGTTCAGCTTTAGTCAAATAATCAGCTATAGTCCTTTTATCATCTTCTTTTATTTTTTTGTTACTTAATGTTAATTCTAAAGTATCCAATTTACCATTTTTCAAATTCTGAGTAAAAGATGTAAAGTATACTAATTCTTCTTCTCCAGATTCTTTGCTATGTAACACTATAATATCTCCTAAGCTTAAATCACCCTTCCAATGCTGTCTAAAATTAATATCTATTATTCTGTCTAAAAAGTTTATAACATCTAGTGTCCATTCTTTAGTTGGGATACATTTTAAACTCAATTGTCTTTTACCTTCTGCTATTAAATCTTCAACTTTTAAAAAAGCATCATTTGTATAAGTATCATAATAGAGAAATTCGTTTAATTCATCTAATAGAGCTTCATTGAATATTAAATATCCATCCTCATCAGTTGAAGTTTCTCTCTTACAAAGAATATTTATATCTTTTATACTTTCATCTAACTTTGCTATTTCTTCTTCTAAATGTTTTATTTGAACATCTAATATGACCTTTTCATCTTCTAGCTTACTTATTTCTGCTGCTAACTTAGCTGATTCTATTTCATTTTTATGTTCAGGATTATCATATGTTTTCTTTATATCCTTCTTAGCTTTTATAGTCTCTATTACATGTAGCCATTCATTGCTTTTGCTGTCACGTTCTCTTTGTTTCTTAAGCTTTGTATCTATTAATTCTCGCCAAATTGGCTCTCTTATTTCATTCATTTCCTGGTATTTCTTTATAGCTCTACTAAGTTCTTCGCTCATTTCTTTATTATCTAAGAAATAAGAATAATTCTCAATGTAATTATATCCTGTGACTGTAGCTCCTATAACATTCATTTCTTCACTACCTTCAAGCTTCAGTCTAGTTACTATATCATCACTATTTGTAGTTCTTTCAAGTGATTTTATGTAGTTATCATGAGATAAATATAATTGAATATTATCTCCAAAACTATCTATATGATATAAATTAACTAAATTATTATAAGTGTCAAAATCAGCTATACACTCAAATTGTTCTTTTAGTTCATTATTGAAATAATCTAACCAGTTAGAGTTAATACTTTCTTGCCATCTTACTTTCTCTCTCTTATTGCCTTCACTATCAGTTTCATAAGCAATTGAATCATCTACATGACCAAGTTTCCAGCCCGTTTCTTGTTTTAAATAATCATTAAGAGATATAATAGATGCTTCTTCATCCTTGGTGAACATCTGTAATCCATAATCCTCAATATTTACGTCAATCTTTCCTAATTTAACCTCTTTTGATTTAGCTGTTACTACCTTTAATTTATCATCTGTGGTTACAACATTCTTAACCACAAAGTATTCTTTGTTATTAAGACAAATAAGACGTTCTTCTTTCATTTCTTCAAATAGAGGATTTATTACTTTAGAGAATTGAAAACGTTCTGTAATATATTTTGTAATGGTAAGTTGTATTTCATCTACTCCACCAAGCTCACGCTTTATAGAATTTAGAAAATTGATTGGAATTTGACCTAGAAATGACTTGTTCATTTTGTGAATGGTTAATGTGTAATCAGATTTTATCTGTTTAAGATTCACATTAAAATGCATATTTTATCACCTTCTTTGCATAAAAAATAGCCACTTTTTAAGGTGGCAATAGATAAGTAGTAATTTTTGTGTAAAATTTTTAAATTTTCTGTTATTTATATTATATCTTTATTCTACTCTCGTAGTCAATATAATATTAAATTCAACATAATGGTAAATTATGGTATAATATTTTTAGAGACTACATAGAAAACTATTAGGGTGAATTTTCATTTACATAAGCCTTCCCAAGTCAAATCAAGAGGGGAGGTGATATTATGAAATATCTAATTTTATTGTTAACAATAATTACATTTCTTACAACTATAATTATTAGTTTTACTAGATTAGTGAGGAATGTAAATAAACTTCTTAAAGAGATAGACGAGTTTAAGAAAACGTTGCAAAAAATTAAGAATCACCCGAACGGGCATTCAGGTGATTCTTCCTCTAATTAATACTTAGCTTATTTATGAAGAGACACCCTACCGCAAATAGTTTGTAGTCTCTTTTTTTTATGTCTTTAATGATATAAATTATATCATTTATATTACTATTATACTCTAATATTGTCATAATAGTCAATGTTGTTATAATTGACAATGCAGAGAAATAAAAATCATTCTAACTATAGAATGTTTTCTCATTGATATTTATATTATGTCTAACATTAACTTTGAATCTTTTTAAATAAATCAGAACTATAGTCATTTATATCAGATATATTTATTATACTATACTTAGATTTTATATTATTAAAGTATTCGTTAATAACCTCTTTTTCTATAACATTACTAGAAGATTCATATTTGCCTAAGCCTTGTCTATTAATAACCCAAGGTTTTTCCTCATGTGTCATTCTTTCTAACATTTTTCCACTATAGCATCCAAAGTATTTAATCACAGCATCAACAATCTTTTCTTCCATATCATTATCTAATGAAATTATATTGTTTTCATACTCTATTTGATTTCTTCCAAAATCTCTATATTTCTCATATACATTTCTGTATACAGGGCCATGAACCCATGCTTCACAATCATCATCAAATAAATTATTCTTAGTAAATAATCTAGTAAATGCTTGTGAATAGTATAATAGTTTTTGTAAAGCTAGAGGTGTTATCTCTTCACATTTTGATATTATATATTCAGCCACAGCTCCTATTTTATCATTCTTTAAAAATAATTCTCTTTCTTCTATTTCCAAGATGGACTCTCTACATTTTCTATATGCTACTTTAGTTATATTTTCTTTATTTGACTCTAATATATCTTTCATTTCAGTCGAATTGTTGAGTATTGACTTTAACTTGTCAGAATATGATTTTGTAGGAATATCTCCTTCTAAGTATCTAGTTATTGTAACCTCACCCCATCCTAACAACAATGAAAGTGGTTTTTTACCAATATTATATTTTTCTAATATGTCTCCAATTTCTTCTTTGCTGATTATGTTATCCATTTCAGCAATCTTAGAATATAAAGATTTTAAATTTTCATCATTAATTTCACTTACATAAACCATTTCTCCACATTCTTCACAGAACGCTTCTTTCTTTTGGTATTTAACTTCTTTTCCTCTAACTTTTTTTATTTCCTCTTTTGACTTAACAGTGTAAGTAACATCATATAAGCAAAATTCACAGAATGTTTTTTCTCTCATAGTGTGCTTGCCTCCTATTTAACTTAGAAATATAAATCTATATACCTCTAAATTCCCCTTATTATAAGTATTGACCTCTTTTATGGTTTTCTCATTCTTTTTTATACATATAATTAATTTTATCATTAGCCTTATGAAAAGATATTACGATAACAAATTTACCTTCGCTCTTCATATTTTCTTCTATACAAAATTTTATATACGTTTCAACATCTTCTACTTCATTATTTAAACAAGTCAATCTATATGTTTTACCAAAAAAATAGACAAGTTTATTTCTATCTTTTACATGGAAATCTTTTTTTGAGAAGTCTTCAATAGTTAAACTCTTTAACATTTCTAGTTGAGTGTTTTCATTCAAATTGTAATTTTCTATAAAATCATCATTCTCTTTTCTTTTGAGACCTCTAGATATTATAAAACATCTTTTTTCTAGACATGTTTTAAATTCATTTAAAATTTTTTCAACATGTTCTTTTTCAAAATTTAATTGTATGTTTTTTTCCAATACGCTTTTCTCCTTAAGTTTATTTACACTTAATTCATACAGTCAACTGTTCCCCTTAATTTATTCAATCTACATATAGCAATAAAGATTAAAATCTCATACAATTATATTGTAATACTTTTTTTAAATAAAATCAAGTTATATAGTATAAATAGTATCATTTATTATAATTTTATTTTGATATTACATAAAATAGTATCATTTATTATGATTTAATATTTTCTACTATTTTTCTATAAACTCTATTCTCTAAATCTCTACCAAACTTCTCTAAGTCTTTCATTGAATCTTTAGTTACATTTCCTTGCACAACAAAGAACGGTGAGTTAAAGTTGACTGATGATGTTGGAGAAGCACTTCTTGAACGAGAATTTGAAGGTGGTGTGTAATTAGGCATAGCAAATTTACTTAAATCCAACTCATCTAATATGTCATTAATATCTTCTAATGTTTCCTTTCCTTCTTTTAGCTTATCAAGCCATTCTTGTTTAGTGACAGAACCCATTGCCAACATACCATCTTCGTATTTATTAATATATTCAATGATAGCATCTTGAAGTTTCTTAACTTCTCCATCAAGACCTACAAACTTACCAGAACTGATTGCTTCATTAATTAAATCAACTAAGTTTTCATCTGAGTATTTTTTCTCTAACTCTTCTTTTAGCTTATCCGCTTCCTCTTGTAGTCTATCAGATTCCTTATCATACATATCATTAACTTGGTCGTCTACATGGTCTTGTACTAAATCCTGTAATTTCTTCTGTTCTTCCTTTAATTGTTTTTGTAAATCTTTAAGTTTCTTCTGACCACTTAAAGAACTATCTCTTTCAGCTATTGCTATTTGTTTTTCTAAATCACTTATTACATCTTGTTGTTCTTCATAATCATCTTGATATTTGGCTTCTTTTCTTGAATCATTGTAAGCATCTTGTTGCTTTTTAAGAGAATCAATTTTGGCTTTAGTTTCCTTATCTATTTCTTTAAGTCTCTCTTCAAGCTCTTTTTTATACATGTCTCTAATTTTCTCTTGTAGACTCTGAGCTTCTTTAAGCTGGTCTTTATAAGCATCTTTATAAGCTTCATTTAAATCTTCTATTTCTTCTTTATTTTGCCTAATCTGCTTATTAGCATCAGGTAAATCTTTGAGAAGTAAATCTAAATATTTTTGAGCATTTTCTTCTATTTCTTTATATTTATCTGCGTCTTTATTTTCTTTTAAAAATTCTAATCGTTGTCTATAATTTTTTATATCTTTACCATCAGCAGAAAATTCAAACCCTTCTTTTGACAACCCTTCTCTTAACTCTTTTGCAGTATCCTCATATACTTTAATAACATCTTTAATTTCTTTAGCTTGTTTAGCTAATAATTCTTTTTTCTTTTCAATTAAGTCTAACTTTTCATCGCCTTCAGCATTTTTCATAAGAATGTCTATTAAATCTATTTCATTTTGTATTTCAGTAACATGTTTTTGTGCTGAGGTTAAATCAGCTTCTCGTCCAATCTCTTTTAATTCTTTTTTAAATTCTTCTGCTGCTCGAGTTGATTCTATAAGAGAATTTGTTACCTCTTGTTGAGCATCTGCAACTTTCGGTATCTCAGTAAAAGCAATCTTTAAATATTCCTCAACAACTTTTTTCTCTTCTTCTATTTTCTTCTTACGTTCTTCACTCTTTTTACTACCTTTGTCACTCTCTGATTGTTTATCTAACTTCTCTAATTCTTTTTCTAATGATATTAGTTTTTCTTCATAACTAGTTAAGTTATCATCATCTGAAAAAGTGTACTTGTAATCTTTTTTAAGTCTATCTTTTAATCTATTCTTTTGAGTGTTAAGTGCCTTATCTTTTTGGTCTAATAACGTTAGTTCTTCTTTATATAAAGCATTTTGTTCTTCAAGATATTTAAGTTTATCTTTTCCACTTGCATATTTCATTTTCTTATCTAAAAGAGATATTCTATCTGTAACTTTAGATATTGCATTTTCTAATTCTTTTAGTAACTCAATGCTATATTTTACTGCTGCATCAATAGATTTTGTATCTAATGCTATTTTAGGAGTTTTAGTTATACGAGAGAATTTTTCTGTAAGAGTTTTGATTGGAGATGTGACTCTTGACACTGCTCTTGAGAATAAGGATGGTTTTGTTACAGGAGTTTCGTCACTTATTGGTGCTGGTTCTGATGCTCTAGGTTGGGCTGATAGATTTGTTGGAATCGGAGTTCCATTAGTAACAGAGGTACGTTCAGTTTTATTGGTCTTATCTGAACTACTTCCTCCACCTCCACCAGAAGAATTAGTTACTTTATTAGTTACAAATGTAGTAGTGAATGTTTTTCCTGCATAACTTGATTTAAATGACTCTATCTTCCTAACAAGTCCCGATATGTTCTTTGCGGCGGTTGAGGTTAAGGCACTAAATGTAGTTTTTATATTCTTGCCACCATATCGGCTGACATAACTTTGTACTTTGGATATTAATCCAGTGACATTCTTTGAGGCTTGGGCTGTTTCAGTTCTAAATACAAGTGTAGATACTTTTAAAGCTAAGAATTGTTTTACTCTAGCTATAAGTCCAGAAATGTTTTTTGCACCTTGAGAAGTTTCTGCATTAAGATTTACGTTATAACTATTTTGACCAAACTCTTCAGCTTGTTGTCCTAATGATGCTATTTTACTTGCAGTATCTTCTAAACCAATAGCTCCTACAACTGGTTCAACTTTTTCACCATTAAGTTCATCCATCTTTTGTTTAGTGCTATCTAATTCATCTTTACCCTCATTGTTTAAAGAAAGTTCTACAACTTTTATAGGTGATATGCCTTGTATAAATTCAGCAGTTTGTTCTGCCTCTTCTTTACCTTCAGTTTTTACATCAACAGTTGGAGTGGCTGTCTTACCATTTAACTCATCAAGTTTTTGTTTAGTACTGTCTAACTCTTCTTTGTTAGTTACTTCGGGTTTTACTTTAAGTATACAAGGTTCATTATTCTCAAAATCAAAACCAGGAACTTCGCCATTTTCTAAGCCTTGTACTTTAGCACTTACTAGAAGTTCAGCATTAGTACCATCTCCATTTTGAACCTTATCAATGGTTTCTTCTGCTTCTTCTTTGCCCTCAGTTTTTACCGTAAGTTCTGCATTATGATTTCCTTTTGCTTCATCTAAATCTTTTTTAGTTTCCTCTACATCTTCTTTACCTTTAACTTCTATGCCTAGCATTTTCTTTATATTATCAGGTAGATTATTTACATTTTTTATATCTTCTAATACACTTGGATTAGCAATAGCCATTTTTAATATGGCAGTTTTTTTATCTGGATATTTTTCTATAAGTTGATTTACTTTATTTATCTCGCCAGGATTATTTACTATAAAATTATATATTAAATCTTTTTGCCCTTCTGGAGTATTATTATAAAGCTCTGTAGCACTTTGTATTTTTTCAGGATTTTCAACCATAAATTTAAGTATTTGTTTCTTCTGATTTCCATCTTTTAAGCTATCATATAGTTTGATTCCGTCTTGCAATTTATCCGGATTTTCTGTTGCAAATTCTAAAGCTAACTTTTTAGATTTACTATCAGATATTCCATTATAGAACTTTTCAAAGGAATCTAATTGCTCTGGATTTTTTACTATAAAATCTATTGCGACTTTTCTATCTTTTTTATTCAATCCATCAAGTAAGTTTTTGATATTTCCTATTTTATTTATATTTATACTTCCATCATTTATTTTTCCTTGTATTGATTCTGGAAGTTTATCATATAATTCTTTTAATTTTTCTAACTTTTCATTACCTTCAACACCAACATTATATTGAAGTCTTTTATTTTCTGGGATTTTCTTAATTGCTTCATCTAAACTTTTAACTCCTTGAAAAGCATCTCCTGAATTATTTATAAAATCAATTTTCTTTTCAGCAGGAACTTTTTCTAATGCACTATTTAAAGCATTTAGAGATTCAACAGAACCAGATATACCCTTACTTTCTATAGCTTTTTTTAATGAATCTTTTGTGACATTCTTTTCATCATCATCACTCTTATTTTCATTTTTATCTAAAATATTTTGTAAGGCCTTTTTAGCTTCTTTGGCTTCTTTTTCTAACTCTTTTCTATCTGTTTTAAAATCAATTGGTATTTTAGGTCTATTCTCTTCCTTTTGATAATATTCAGCTAATTGTTTTAACTCTTCTTTACTTATTATTTGATTTTCTCCAATTTTTATTGGAGCATCTATTTTCTCTGGTTTAACTTTTCCATTAAATATATCATTTAATTGATTTGCTACATAGTCAGGAAGTTTACCTTCATTTTGAATTGTAGTTGATACCTTCATAAGTATCTGTTGCTCAAATTCAGTAGCATTATTATCCTTACCTAAAATTCCTCTTATCATTTCTTTTACTTGCTTAGGAAGGTTGGTATGTGTTTCACCTTCATTAATTTTAATAAGGGATGATATATCAATTTTTCCATCAGGATTGTTTATAGTTTCACTAATAAAGTTATTTAAGTCATCAAATTGACTTTTAAGTTTTATTGCTATTCCATTTTCATTTTCAAGTTCAGCAGTAGATGAATCATAAGAAGTTAAAAAGGCATGTAATGCTTCTGCTGTAGCAGTAGATTCACCACGAAGATTCTGTAACCCTTTCTCCAAGAGTTTCGTATCTATTGGTTCTTTACCAGCAGCTACTAGCGTTTTATTAATTTCTCTTCCTACTGCATCAACTGCATTGGCATATTCTACAGCATCTCCACCAGCTTTATAATTTGTATTAGCCTCTTGCAGTCTTTTATTCCACTGTGCCAGTTTAGGGTCGTTATCGCTTATTATAGAACTCAATCTATCGAAACCTGATACAAGTACGTCCTGTTCTGTAACAGATATATCATGCCAGTTGAAGACATCCATTAGCTCGTTAATTTGACTTTTAACATTGTTTGTAGCATTTTTATAATTAGATTTTTCTGCTATTTTATCAAAAGATACTTGTTGTATTTCTGCCTCTGCAAGATTATATTCATCCATAAGTTCTTTTGCTTCTTGATTTTTCTCAGCAATTAAATTATTTCTTTTTTCATAAGCTTTTTTATACTCTTTTAATGATTTTTCAATTGCCTTTGTTTTAAATGGCATATCACCTTTTCCAAAAGCTTTATCTAAATCATTTTTATTATCACTTAATTTTTCAATATATTTGTCATTAAGTTTATCTATGTCTTCAGTTTGTTTAGGAGCTAAATTCATAGCATTAAGACCAGTATTATATCTTTCAGTTTTCAAAAGTTCATTTTTTTCTTTAATAGCTAATTGTAATTTACCTATGGCTTCATCTAAAGACCCTGAAAATGCAAGTATAGGATTTCCCTCTTCATCATATCCAGCAACTAAATCAGGAGAAATATCAGCTATTTGTTTTTGTAACTGTTTAAATCTTTCAAGCTCATCAGATGTCTTATTAGTCTTATTGTAAAGCTTATTGTATTCTTCTGATAATGCTTTTAAACTTTGTTGTTGTTGAGATAATGTACTAATCTCACTTTTAATATTTTCTACATTTTCTCTATGCTTTTGGGCAGATATTTCATATCTTCTATTCCACTCATCATATTTTTGAATAAGCATTGTTATTCCAGATATAATTGCACCTATTGCAAATCCAGATAAAAGAGAACTTCCTATTGATGTTGCAAAGTTTTTAAACTTTGACCCCATACTTTTACCTAAATTAGATATTTCAGTAATAGAGGTTCTACCTGCTACTTTTAATTTATTCATAGCTCCTGTAGCACCATTTACTTCTTGTTTAACTTTATTATATGATGTTGCTAATTTTGATACTTTTTTTACACTTTCATCAGTACCTTTATCTGCATTATTATTTATTGTGGTAGTTTGAGTTTGTGCTTTTTTCTCTTTGCTTTGCTCTCTTAATTTTTTTAACATTGCAAAAGATGTTATTGTGGCTGGTAGTAACATATCCATTTTATCTAAAGATTTTATAACTTTATCTATACCTTCAGATAAATTGATTAATCCATCTAACATACCATATATCATGTCAGAGTTAGCCAATGTACTAAATATAGATACCCATGTTTCTTTTAGATGGTTTAATCTACCTGCTAAACTATCTAAGTATTGTGCATTTTCAGTTTCAGCACTACCAAACTGTAAACCTTGCGAAAATTCACTTCTTATTTCTTTAAAAGTCTCATAATTGCCCATTAAGGATTGGAATATAGCTGCTTGTTGCTTCACATTGTTATCGTAAAGGCTTTTTATCCTCTACTTCTTATAGTTTCCTATAAGGTCAGCATATATTTTCTACTTAAAGTTAAGTAGTCGAACACTCTTGGGAATATTATTGTTTCCTTCTATCACTCAATTCCTATGCGTTACGGTTCTAGGTGGTATTCCTAGTTACCTCGGTGTTAACATATTTAAAATAAACTTAGTCTTCACCGATTTTGCTCGATAATAATTCTAAATATCACTACTTAGAACGGCAAATAATTTACCTGCAATTGCTTCAGCTAATCCTTTTTGTTCGTCTTCTCTGAGTTCTCCCCATTTAGCTTTGACCTCATCTAAGACTTCAACCATATTCTTTAATTCGCCAGTATCTTTATCTTTGTATATTGTAATACCAGCTATTTCTTTCAACCCCATAGCAGTTTTATTTAATTCGAGATTTCCGTCTCGTGCATTTATTTTCATCCCGGCTAAATTTATTGCAACTGATTTTAGCCCATTACCTACCTTTTCAGGATTTTGTCGATATCTTCAATTAGGTTCGTTAATCCTAACCAGTTCTCTTATGAACTTCTTTATATCTCTATAAAGACGAGACTATATCTTCATCCACTAAGGATGCTCTCTGTTTCGATTCACTTGAATCTACATAATAGTCGTTGAACCTTCTCCCATATGGAGCTTGGATGCTGATTGTCCAATCTAACTAATTTTTAAACATTCACATTTATTGTTTCCAATTATGTTGTAGTTTAGTTAGCTCTAAGGAGTTTCCAGCAGTTAAGAGAGTTTTTAACTACATATTACTATATAGTGCGACTTACATTAATCGCTTCATTTGTTGCTGTTATCATACCCACCGTATCGCCTAAACTAACTCCATATTCATGAAGTACTGAACCCCCACGTTTCATCGCTTCAGCAACTCCAGACGTTCCAATTGCATAATTATTCCCTGCATAGTTTCAAATTGTTATCCTACAAGCTTTTTATCTCATAGTTCTTACATTTCTTATTCATGTAAGTTCAGCATATATTTTTACCTTCATCTTAAATGTTAAGGTAGAGGATACTCTTGGAGGAATTATATTCTATTTCTAGGTTCATCCTCTATGCGTTACATTACTAATAGCTCTTTAATTCTACCAGTTAACTCGGTATTAGCATCTCAGCCTTCACCGATTTTACCCTCTCATAATATTAGATGTTTCTATCTAACACGCCAAACAATTTAGCATATCCATTGCAGCAGTTAATTCTGTTGTTTTTTTTGTTGTATTCCCAACTTGGACTTGCATTTCTTTAAGTGGTTCTATTCTAAATCCATTGATTATTGTATTTACAGCAGATGAAGCGTCATCAACACTCATATCCTTTTATACCCTTGATTTCTCAATATTTATTGAGGGAATAGACTATACCATCATCCATTTAGGATGCTCATTGGTAGTCGTTGAGAGCTTACCATATTCTTTTTCTTGAACTTAGGTCTATCTCTGCTGATTGTCCAATCCTTAATGTTTTCAGATGATGTATAAGTTTCCAAATACATCTACTAATTAAGGCTCTAAGGAGTTTCCAGCATATTCTGAGTTCAATTGTACATTACTGTACAAAGGGGCTATTATGTTAACCTACATTAGCGAG
Organism: Clostridioides sp. ZZV14-6153; assembly: GCF_020657855.1. Taxonomy (NCBI): domain Bacteria; kingdom Bacillati; phylum Bacillota; class Clostridia; order Peptostreptococcales; family Peptostreptococcaceae; genus Clostridioides; species Clostridioides sp. ZZV14-6153. The sequence goes on from NZ_JAGWCZ010000011.1 coordinate 59,662, forward strand.
TATCATTGATTGTCTTGCGGCAGCTATACTCTCTTGCATCAAATCGTTATTAACCAGTAGTTTTTTATCTACTGCTCTGGAGGTTTCCCTCATTTTCATCAGTTGGTCAATTCCAACTCAGTTTAGCATATATTTTCACCTTCAACTTAATGTTAAGGGCTAAGGACTCTTGGAGATATTATATTCTATTTCTAGTTTCAATCTCTATGCGTTACGGTTGTTAAAACTCTTTAATTTTTTAACTTACCTCGGTATCAACATATCTAAGACTTAGTCTTCACCGATTTTCCTTAGTTCTAATTATATATTTCTATATAATGAGGCATGAATATACCTCCAATTCCTGCTTGTAAAGATGCTGCTATTGATTCCTGAACCTGTGATGTTGTCATTCCAACTTCTTTAGCTGTTTGATTAGCTTTACTTCTTATTTCATCCAGTTTTTGTACTGAATTTATGTCAACTGGGTCAGCAACCTTTTTTAAATCTGTCATAGTTTTATCTAATTCTTTATAAGTTGATACAACACCTCTTATTGCATTTTGTAATTGCATTGCTGCCATATTACCAAGAGTAAAATAAGAAAAACTACGTGTGAAATCATTAAAAAACTTATTTACACCTTTTCCACTTGAACTTAATGCAGTAGTTGACTTATTCATGTTATTTATAGCTCTTTGAATTTGTTCTAATTTACTAACTTTTTGGTCTAGGGGTAAATTAGCTAATTGCATTAATTCTTTTTCAAGCTTTTCAATTCCTGATGTTGATTGTCCTAACTCTAATGCACTTTGTTTTAATCTTTTTAAATCAGATATTGCTTTATCAAAATTAAATTGAAACTCTGATTTTGTTTTAGAAACATTGGCGGCACTTTGAACTTCTTTAAGCTTTAATTCTAAATTTTCTAAATCAGCAATAGCTTTTTTTAACTCATCACCAGTAAGATTTTTTAAATCAAGACTTTTTAACTTTTCTGCTTGAGATAACAATCCACTTAAAACATTTTTATCTGCGTATTTATTTCCACTAAGTTGTTTCAATTTATTTATAAAACCATCAACACTTTTTTGCATTGAGTTAAATTGTGATTCTACTTTAGAATTAACTTCAGGTATTTTTAAATTAGCCATAACCGATTGGACTGATTGAAAATCAGCTAATAATTTTGATATTCCTCTAAAACCCAAATTCTCCAATTTTATATTAGATAAATTATTTAATTGCTTTGATACAGAATCTATTATTGCAGATTGTTTTTCATCAAGAATATGAGTCTGCTTGAATTTAGCAATTTGATTCTGAGCCTTTTGAATATCTCCTTGAATTTTTTGAAATGTAGAAGTCAAGGTACGTTGCATATTTTCGTACGATGAACTATCTATTTTAGCTTTTCCTTGTAACCCTTCTAGTGCTGAGCCAACAGTTTGTATCTTACCTAAAACACTAGATAATTGTTTTTCTAAAACTGCATATGATTGTACATTAGTAGTCTTAGACATTTGTTTTTCAATTGAATTCTTTGTATTAATTAATTTTTGATATTCTGATAATAAACTATTAACACCTGAGTTAGAACCCTTAGTTGATTTGCCACCAAATAGTCCATTTTGCGTCTCTCTGCTAAGTTTATTAATTTGACTTAAAACAGTTTCTAATTGCTTTAAATTATTTAGAGATGAGGTATTCATTTCTACATTTAATTTTATATTATTTTCTTTCGCTGAAGTCTGTAATGATTTCAGTTGGGCTTTAGCTTTTTCATCATCTAGTTCTATACTGGTCTTAATTTTAAATTCACTCATTAAATCACACTCCTTTTTTTACATAAAAAAATAGACAGTAAGTTTACTGTCTATTTTTAATACTTATAGTACATTCTCATGAACGAGGTCAGATACTTTTGAATTAGAATCTTTCATTTCTTTTATTTCCTCTTCATTGTATTCTAACTTTTCCCCTTTGTCTAATATATCTCCATATATATCTAAGCCTTTATTTAAGAATTTTTTTGAATTTGACAACATTTCAAAACCTTTATCAACCTCCTCTTTTGAAAGTGATTTATAATAATCATCAGTTTTAATTTTATATTTGATATACTTATTTAATCTTTTTATATTTATATCATTTACAATCTTTCTTTTTTCTTTTAATGTTTCTTTAGCCTTATTTAATGCTTCTTCATCAAAAGTAATTTTTACCGCTCTGCTATTATTTATATTTCCCTCAAATTCTATATTATCATTTTCATAATAAATATCATAAAATATTTCTTCACACCATTCACTATCAATCTCATCAGTAATCTTTTCTAAGTTATTCCATTCTTTCTCACACTTAGCTAATTCTTTCTCAGATAAATCATCACTACATCCAACAACTCCAAATCCTAATATACCAATCATTAAAATCAATAATATCTTCTTAAACACAACATCTCCCCCATTCTGATATATTAATTATATCAAGAATATACCATTAGGAAAATTATTACAATTCGACATTATTTTCTTTTGCAGATGTCTTCAGTGATGCTAATTGTTTCCTAGCTTTTTTATCATCAAGTTCTATACTGGTCTTAATCTTAAATTCTTCTGCCATTTAACCAACTCCTTTTTAAGCATAAAAAAAGACAGTTAATATACTGTCTTAATATTTTTATTTAATTTTATCTAATAATACTTTTTTCTTTTCATTGAATTCCTCTTCTGTTAATATATCTTGGTCTTTCAAACCCTGTAATTCTTTTAATGCATTTGAAATTTTAGATATATCCTCATCATCATCTTTTTTTATATCATTGTTACTTTCTACTTTAGCGTTTTTAAATTTATTTGCTTCATTCTCTACAACTAGTTTAAATCTTTCCATTTCTTTTATTTTTTCTTGAATATCTGCATTATTTATATTTTTATGTTCTGGAATATAAAATACTTCATAAGTATTAAGTTCAAATATCAAAGTTAAATATATTTTTTCTACAAAAGTATATTTATCATATGTAGGAACTATTGATATTATTCTCATTTGATTTTTTTCACTAACTTGCATGTTAAATTTAATGCTTACTAAATCTTCTATATTTTTTTTAGCTGCTGTCTTAAATCCAGCATGAATAATAGATATTTTTCCGTTATTGCTTAATATCACACTATCACTACCTGAGTTACCAAAAGCTTGACATTTAGCCATTGAAATATTTTTTTGTATCGCCTGTTCTACTTTTGTTTTTTCTCTATTTCTTTCTGCTATTCTTTTTAATCGCGCTTCTTTTTCTCTAGCATTATCTATTGCATTTTTTATAAAATAATAAATAATAAAAGAACCTACAACTACTCCTATAAAGATTAAACAACCTAAATCACCTTCCATAATATCCCCCCTATTCTGATACTTTAATTATATCAGCAATATATAATCAGGGAAACTATTGCCATTCGACATTATTTTCTTTTAACTTTTCTTCTAAAGCTATCGTAGTTATTGGTTCATCATAGTTCCAATAAATTATTTTTACATCATTTTCATCACATAATTCTTTCTTTCTTTCATCTCTTATCTTACTCTTCGTAAGACCCTCTTCTCCACCAAAAAATTCTATGCTTTTAAAATGTTGTTGACCCTGATACTCAAATCCAATTTTTAATGAAGGTATAAATATATCTAAACTTTGCCAATACAACCATGAAGGTTTATATTGAAATATTGCATCTTTAAAATATTTAGATACTAAGTCAAGTAACATTTTTTCACTTTTCCACTTGGTTTTTATAGTACCTTTTTTTATTAGTCTTGTATATATCTCGTCTTTTTTTGATTGAATCTTTTTTATGTTTCGTTTGTATTTTTTTAATATTGATTTTGTTTCTTCATGATATCTCTGAATAGGAAACATTAAATATTCTCTTAGTGCTATAAATATTTCTAATTCATTTTTTATATCATTGTTTTCTTTTATATAATCTATAACTTTTCTACCATAACCTATACGTGTATTAATAGAACCTGATTCATATTCTCCTAAAGTATTCGCAGAGAGAACTCTCCCCCAAAAATAACAAATTGAATCAATGCCTCCTAACCTATCCTGTAGATAAAACAAGTATTTAGTTTGACTAGTTACCCTCTCATCGTTTCTATTTGAAATAAGTAATTCGAAATACAAACCTCCTACATAATTTCCATTCCATTTTACTGAAGAAATAATGTCACTTATATCAGTTTCGTATATTCTATAATTGTTATTGTATAGATATTCATACAATTGGGCATAAAATTTTTTCTTTTTATTAAAAATAATTAAATAATTCTTACTTGAATCATTTTCAAATATATTTTCTAAAAGAAGATATTTATAAGAGTATTTCTCCATAACATATTTTGCAATCTCTAAACGAGTTTTTTGTTCATAGCTAAACAAATATACCAATATATCTTCACCAGTTTCTAATTTTACCTCATTACAAGTATCTTCAATTGTCTTCCCCAAATTACATATTTTTTGTGTAATAGCATTGCTTTTACAATTTTCATATGCTATTTTTAAATCATCATTAAAGTTCCAACCCATAATATCTCCCCCTATACTCTGATATTTTAATTATATCAAGTCTAAAGGAAAATTTATACTACAAAAAGAAAGTCTACTTAAAGTAGACTTCCTAATTTTCTATTCATTATCTGCTAAACTTGTAAAAGCAATTTTTTCTTCTTCATTATTCATTGCATTAATTAAGAAATTTTTAATATCAGTTATATGTTGTCTAAAATAATTTTTATTTGCTTTTTCATAAGCAAGTATTCTTTTTAATTTTCTTTCTAATTCTGCAATTAATTTCTTATTTTTTATTACATATAGTTCAGAATTATAACCTGCATACTCTCTTTCAATAAAATCATCAATAATTGGAATTACATCACTAATAAAGAATATTGATTTTGTTGTTGTTTTACCTAGATGATAATAACAAGATTCTATATTTGAATCTTCTTTATTAAGATATTTTTCTATCCTTTTCTTTGCCTTTTCATCTCTATGTGACCAATTACCCATAGGTATAGCCCAATACAGACTATCATGTTCCTTTGATTTGATTAGACAAACTATTGGTCTTTCTTTTGAGTCATTCCAAACTCCTCCAATAGCTTTAATTAATCTATAAAACTCATTCTTAGCAAAATAAATCCCCTTTTCTTCCATTTCCCCTCCATAAGAAAAAGCCCTAATTAAAGGACTTTATCTGCAATGTTTTTTGTCATACATTGCTAAATGTATTTGTATCAAACAATGTTTTTTATTGCACATTGTGAAGCATCTTTGTAACATGACAATGTTTCAGCCGTACATTGTGAAACGTATTTAATAATTATATTTATATGATACCACATTATAGCAATTAAGTCAATTTTTATGGAGGTTTAATTTTACATTTATTTTCCTATTTCTCTATCTAATATTTCTTCTATATTATCAAAATCCCAATACCATATTTCTAATAACTTATATCCATTATTTTTAGCATATTCTCTTTTTCTTCTATCATGCTCTTGTTGTCTTTTATATTGTTCTTCATCAAGTTGTCCAAAAGCTTTTCCTTCATGGTAATTACCTTGATATTCAATTAATATTTTTTTAAAGGGTATGTAAAAATCATAAGAAAGATTTTTTCCTTTTATACCTACTAAGTATTTGAATTTTTTTTGGTCTTCATATTCTATATTGTTTTTTATCAACCACTTTTCAATTTTTTGTTCACCTTTACTTTTAGCACATTTAGAGCATATACATCCTTGATTAATGAGTTTTACTGGCTTTTTCAAAAAAATCTTACCACACTTTGAACATATGAATTTATATTCTTTATTTGATTTTGGTGCTATTTCATCAGCATTATGTTTATTACTATTGCTCCAATATTTTAAAAAATGGGGATATTTAGAAGCAAAGCTATCTTTAGGATGCACCTTGCCTGATGCGAATGTATTACAATATGGACATCTACATCCTTTTATAAAATGTGAACATGCAATCATATAACTTTTATGATAATCTTTTTTAATACATTTAATCCATACTCTTAAATCTTCGTCTTTATCACTTTTTGCATTTCTATTTTTGCTTATTGTATATGGGTTAACTGTATTTTTCTCAAAATCCCAATACTTTTCTAGTGGTTCACATAATTCTTTTTCAATATAATATGCAAATGAATTTTCATATGAACCACAACATTTGGGGCATCTTTGTTTCATATTTATAAAAGAGTTTGCTAATACTTCATAAGTATTTTCACAAAACTTATGTCTTATTTGAATATAAGGAGCTTTTGCTATTTTATCTTTAGGCAATATTTCTCCTTTTCTAAAACTTCTTATATATTCATATTCCCCAGTTTTTTCAACCTCATATTTGTATCTATTTTCAATAATTTGATATTTACATTTATCACATATTAAAGATTCTCCTCTTGTTATAGTACCCCAAGTTCTCTTTTCTATTATATTTCCACATTCACATTTCCATTTATGACCATATCTATTCCCACCATATACCTCATCAACCAACTCTAACTCAACTTCATTTTCCTTCAACAACCTATTAACTTCATCTCTACACATACCCTTCTTCAACTTAACATCTTTAACCACAATCTCACCTTCTCCAAAAGGAAGATAACCTAAATCACCTTCCATATAATTACTTAAAAAACACAGATACAAAAGAATATACTATACTCACAACTCCATCGTCTAGTAAATCAATTAATCTTTTCAATTCATCTCTCATGTCATTCACCTAACAAACTTCTTCAAGTTCTATAGTAGGTAATACTCCAATAGACTTTAATTTCTTATATATCATCAATCTTCCTTTTTGAGTCCACTTAGTATTCATTTTAATGTCAGGAGTTCCATCAGCCTTTACAATATTTATTGTTTCAGAATGAGTATACCCTTTACTCTGATAATCACTATATAATAGCCATTGTCCACTCTGCTTGAATTGAATTCCTAACTCATGTAGTTTCTTATTCATAGCTTTACCACTCATGCCATAATCTTTAGCTATTTGAGTAATAGTCACTAATCCTTTGTTCCTAAGTATTAAGTCTGTATAATCTGCCTTTGGTTTAAGTTCACCTATGATTTGTTGTTGCTTATTATTTGTTAGCTCTAAAGCTTTTCTCTTTTCTCTCTCTTCTTTTAGGTCGGTTGCTAATTTAATTATAGTATCTGGATTAGATAATATTTCTTCTATCTTTGTATCAGTTAGATATGTTCCATGTTTTCTTATTGTAGGAAGAATATCATCCATTATCCAAGATTCAAACTTTTCTGCTGAAGGAAGTTTAGACCTAATTATTAATCTATAAATATCTCCTTCAGGTATTATATTCATAAGTTGTTCAAATCCAGTTATATCAACGAACTCGTGTTTCACTACCCCCTTACAATGTCTTGAAATTGCATCGTGAGGATTTTTATAACCCAACACTTTAGCAATATCAGTAGCTAAAGCATATGGTTTCCCGTCTACTTCGATAAATCTAACTTCTCCAAATAAATCATTGTCAAAACTTATTACTTCATTTTTTCTTTCATTAATCTTCATACCAATTCCTCCTATTTACATTTAGTTTAGTAATTGATATAATAATTTTTAAGTTTGAATTGATTACTATATCAATTTTATTGGAGATTCCATTGCTCGCCAAAGTTTTATGGAGTCTCTTTTTTATTTTAAAGATAACAGTTGTATATATTTTGTTATCTTAAATAAATTATAATATCATTATTCCAAAATGTCAACAATATATATACAATTATTGTCATATATGTTAAAATTATACAAAAGGAGTTGATACAATGGGAATTGGTGAAAACATAAGAACATTCAGAAAAGCTAAATTACTTAAACAAGATGAGTTAGCTAAAAAAGCTGGTATATCAAGGGTTGCTCTAGGAAATTACGAAAGAGAAGAGAGAATTCCAAGCTTAGAAATCCTTGATAAAATAGCTCTCGCCTTAGAAACATCTGCAGATATTCTTATACACCTAAATAGATTAAATTTTGATGAAATTTATAGATTAAAAATTATAGATGGTGAGTATATACCACTAACATCATATCAAAAATCTAAGATAAAGGAATCTATAGAAATTTATACATCAGAATTAGAAGACATTAATATAGATTGTATCTGGGAAAAATACACTGATAGAGCAGTTATGTATATCTTATTAGATGAGTATGATAAAGCAATTGATGATTATACTATGGCTATTGAATTGAATAATAAATATATTCAGGGATATTTAGATAGAAGTAATCTTTATAACTTTATTGGACTTAATAATCAGGCGCTTATAGATTTTAACATGGCAATCGAATTGGATCGTAAACAAGGTCTAGAATTAAAATATAAAAAAAATAAATCATTACTTTCTAATTCTAAACTTAATAACTCTATAAAAGATGTAGAACATTTAATTCCAAAATCTGTTTCTCTACACAATAAAATAGACCTACTAGATGATGATTGTCTAGATATAATTTCTAATCTAGTAGATAAACTAATACAAGATAAAAACAATCTAAAATAAGTATCTCAACAACTAGAGGTACTTATTTTTTATTTGTAATACATTGCAATTATCACTGTCATACCTCTGTCATCATTGATATTACTAATGTATAGTATTCATCTTCTAACTCTATTCTAATTTCTCCACTAAATCAATACAATAAAAAATCCCCTATTATTAAAATAGAAGGATTCTCTATAATCTCTACATTATGTAGTCTATCATGCAGATTCAAATGAAATTATCACAAATTACTTTATAAATTTATAGGTTGAATAACTATTGTTTCAATATTTTTATTTTCACTACATCTAGTATATGTATTAACAAATGCTACTTTATTTTTTATAACTCTATTTTTATCATATATAAAGAAAAATATATTCTTATAGTTATAGTGAAATCCATCTGAACCTATTTCTTCTGTTAGCTTCTTTTCAGTCATAGATTCTCTAGAACACTTAACTTCTATAACTAAGTCATATTGTTCTATAAATATATCATATCTAATGGACGCATTTCCTGTATCATCACTGACCTCTACTCTTGAGTCTGGAAAAATAGGTTTTATAATTGAATATAAAATCCTCTGAACATCATATTCATTTCCTATTTTTATATCATTTAATTTATCTTTAGTTATATGTGCCTTCCCATGAGTATTAGCTTCATACATTTCATATATATGCATATAAAAATTACTCAGCACATTTCTTATAATCATTTTGGCGACATCTTCAGTAAATACACCCATATTACTTAAATTAGTTTTATTTTCAATTTTATTTAACAATGACCTTAAGTAAGTTGTTAACCTAGACTTAGCAGATAAGATACTTTTTCTAGTAGCCATATTAGAAAAATCATTTTCTTGATACATCAATAATCTATCAATATCAGATTTTTCAGTTTGGCTAAAAGGAATATTTAAACTATCTATATTGTCTATATACTCTTTAATTAGTCTTATATCACTCATTGCTTCTAATTCATTAAGCAAGTTTGAAATTAATTCTACTTTTTGACTCAATTTAATTTACCCCATTCTAATTAATATGTTCCCCATCTCAGATAAAATAAAAATAATGGGTCTAAAATATGAACTACATTATCTTTCCATTCTAGTACTTTATAAATACCATCCTTTTCAGTTATAATGTTTTGTATTTTATTAAGTGATTCTCTAATGGTTTTTTTATCTGGCTTTTTTATATCACATATAATTAAATCATCTATTCTTCTTTTAAGTTCATCTAATGTTAATCCAACTAAAGGAGGATTTTTCCTTATAGATTCTACTATTAATCCATATATATCTAGTTCTTTATCTATATTAGTTTTATACAACTTTCTCTTATTTCCTCTTGGATTAGGGCCTTCCTTTAGTATTTTTACAACATCATTATAATTTAAATTTATAGTTGTAAACTTATATGCTATTTCCAAAACATCTTCTGGTACTTCTTTAATATTTCCCGCATCTGAATCTATTAATGTGCATATGCTTAAACATATATACTGCATTAATTGAGGAGAGGTTAAACTTTCTATAGATATCTTTCTCGATATATCGCTTTTTATATTTATACCCAGTTCTCGAAATCCTTTTATTGCAATTTGTTCTAGCTCTGATTCTTTCCAAGGTTCTATGTTTATTGAATTAATCCTACCTGTCAAGTCTGCATTTTTTCTTATAGCATCATCTGCTCTATGAGGAAGTGATATTACTATTGCTTTAAACTCTTTTCTTATAGCATCTTTCAATTGCTGAGCTATATGTATTTGAACATCTTCTGAAGCATAATGAAAATCATCAAGTACTAACACTAATCCATTATCTTTAAAATATTCGATTACTCTGTCTTTATTTAATACAAATTTTTCAGATTTATTAATTTCTTTTTTTGATTCCATATTTCCCTTTAGATTTACCTCTCCAAATTCTCCACTAACAGATAAACCCACTTTCACTCCTATAATGTTCCAAAAATCTTCGCTATCTTTAAAATCTACTCCCGACATTTCTATAAGATTTTCTAAAGCTATAACTTTTTCACATAAAACAGTCTTACCCATCTTAGATGGGCCAATTATAGAAGTCAAATAACCAGAAACCTTTAAGGCTTGTCTTAGTCTAAGTTCATAGTCTATACCCAAATCAGTTGATTTTCTTGATACATATGTATATTCTGGAAAAGCACCTGGCTTAAAAACTTGTTCTGCCAATAATCTATTCATTTTATCACTTCCATTCATTAAACATTTATTATAATATATAAAAAACAATTTATTCTTTATTTTATATATTAACATATTTAAGTTGTCTTATACATATTTAAGTGTATTTTAAGTATGTTAAAGTACTCATTTATAGATAAAAGTACTTTAACATATATAATACATACTATTTCACCATATATTTAACTAAATCTAGTTCTATTCTAAATCACCTTCCACATAATTACTTAAAAAATACAGATACAAAAGAATACACTATACCTACAAAACCATCATCCAACAAATCAATTAACCTTTTTAGTTCATCTCTCATATTACCCTCCTAATGAGTCCAAGTATATACATCTTCCATACTCTCAATTCCATCTATCATAGCATGAACCTCATTAAATTTAGTGACTGGTATATCTTCCCACTTAGTCACATTATATTTTGAAAATAATCTTGTAACTGCTGTTCTATATGTATAGTTATAAGCATTAATATCGTGGCCTTCTATTTCTGATAACTTTGCTTTTAGTAATTTAGATAACATCATAGTATTTTTAGTCTTAAAGCCTATCATTTCTTTAATCTCTTGGAATTGCTTATCTTGTTTTTTATATTTCTTGTCTAACTTAGTTTCTATCTTATTAAATCTACTATCTATTTTTTTATCATTTTCTATTGCAACTTGTTTTATCCCAGCAAGTATACCATTGAATATCATTGGAGCAACTGTTTTTTCTAAATTATTTATATTCATATCATATGAACCAGTTTTTCTTATAGTATCTACAACATCCCATACCCAGTCCATAAAATCATCTGCTTTGGGCTGTCTACTATATCTGCATATCTCCATTACTCCTTTTGTATTATAAACTATAGTATCTCTTAGTACTTCTCTATTCCCCTCAACTGTAACCAACTTGACTACAGTTGAAAATTTATCAAGTCTATCTTTATTACGTTCATGTATTTTGCTTATTGCTATTCTTGGTTCTGAATATTCTAAAGCCATTCCTATTTGCTCTCTAGTCATTAATATGTCTTTAGTATCATTTTCATAAAAATTACACTGTACTCTTCCAAAATTTTCCGATTTAACTAATTCTAAATTATTCATCATACAAAATCCTCCCTAAATTGATTGTAAGAAGTATCACTCTATGATAGAATATTTCATAGAGAATAACTTCTTGTGTAAGTAGTCCATCTACTTTGGTCGGTGTGTGGACTACTTTTTATTTTATTTTTGTAAAAGTAAATGGATTCCCTGACGTATAGCCTCTGCTTTTGTAAGGTTATTTTTTTTGCAGTACTCCTCTAATTTTTTATGAGTTTCATTATCCACTCTAACCTTAATGTCATTTGTCTTAGGGCTTCCAACAACAGGTCTTCCCATTTTTTTAGGACTCATATCATCACCTCACTTTTGAGTTCCATAATTGGATTATATAGTTTCGGAACTCAAAAGTCAATGTATTATCCAAATTTTTCTGATTTTTTAAATCAATTAATCTTTTTAGTTCATCTCTCATGTCATTCATCTAACAAACTTCTTCAAGTTCTATAGTAGGTAATATTCCTATAGACTTTAATTTCTTATATATCATCAATCTTCCTTTTTGAGTCCATTTAGTATTCATCTTAATGTCAGGAGTCCCATCAGCCTTTACAATATCTATTGTTTCAGAATGAGTATATCCTTTAGCTTGATAATCGCTATACAACAACCATTGTCCGCTCTGCTTGAACTGGATTCCTAACTCATGTAGTTTCTTATTCATAGCTTTACCACTCATGCCATAATCTTTAGCTATTTGAGTTATAGTTACTAATCCTTTATTTCTAAGTATCAAATCTGTATAGTCTGCTTTTGGTTTAAGTTCACCTATGATTTGCTGTTGCTTATTATTTGTTACCTCTAAAGCTTTTCTCTTTTCTCTCTCTTCTTTTAGGTCTGTGGCAAGTCTTATGATTGTGTCTGGATTAGATAATATTTCTTCTATCTTTGTATCAATTAGATATGCTCCATGTTTACGAATAGTTGGTATTACATCTGTAGCCAACCATTTTTGAAATTTTAATGCTGCTTCATTTTTAGCCTTCATTCCTAACATGTAAAACAATGATTCTGGTATATAATCATCTTTCCCCAGTTTGTTGGGGAAACCAAATTCTTTACAATATTTATTGATAGTTTCCCATCTAATTGAGATATATTGTTTCCCGTTCTTATTTTGAGTTTGATACCATCCAAATCCTATAGCTGTGTCTTCAGCATTAATACCTATACTTCCATCTTCGAAGTTTATCGTTCTAACACTTGTACCTAACTGTTCATTTGTAAATACTTCATTTCTTTTTTCATTACTCATACACACATCTCCCTTTTATTTGAATTTTTATTAAGAGACTGATATAATAAAATTAGTGTTATTGATTATTATATCAATCTAATTAAAGGTTCTACTGCTCGGCAAAGTTTGTAGAATCTTTTTAATTTCACACATTTAGTTGTTTTATAACCTTTATCGTGTGATTTATTTATATCATATATCATTCGTTTTGTGTTGTCAAGATTTATTATATTATATATCACCTTTTTTGTGGTATAATACAAGAAAGGAGTGATATCATGTTTGGAGAAAGATTGAAAGAATTAAGGCTTAAAAAAAAATTAAAACAATCTGAATTAGGTAAAGAGATAGGTATTTCTGCAAGCACAATAGGTATGTATGAACAAGGTAGAAGATTTGCAGACCAATCTACGTTAATAAAATTAGCACAATATTTTAATGTTACCACTGATTATCTTTTAGGATTTTCTGAGACAAACTACTCAGTTAATGCAACTATAGCTGGATTATCACCTATTCGAGAAGATGAAATTATAACTAATGAATCCATAAATGAAACAATAAAATCTAAACAAAAAGATGTTCTTATAAATAAGTTATATTCAGAATCTCAGAAATTAAATAACAATGAATTGGAAGCAATTATTAATATAATTAATATCTTTAATAAATCAAAAGAAGAGGATAAATAGGACTCTTCTTTTTGTTTATTAAATATGTCATACATCTGTCACTGTTGAAATTACTAATATACATAATACTTATTATACCATTTTATAGATTAAATCAATACAATAAAAAATCCCCTATTATTAAAATAGAAGGATTTTCTATAATTTCAGCTCAGTTAATTATAAAACTATTTAAATATTTATTTAAAATTTAAAATTCTTATGTTGAACAATTTCTTTACCTTTAGTTGTTAATGTAAACCTATAATTCTTAACAGTACCATCCATGGTAAAATCTACACCTCCATACCTTTCAATGGTAATTATGCCATCTTTGACTAATGTATTATTTAAAAAATTATGTATAGGATTAAACAATTCATCTTTCATGACTTGTAAATTAGCAACTCCTTTAGACTTTAAATATTTAGTGATTCTCTCATCCATATTATGTATTTTCTCAAAATTTTCATTTACTTTATCCCAAAAAGTATATTTTTCTTGCAATTCGTTTACTTTTTTATTAAACTCTGTTATATTAACTTGATTTATTTCTACATTAATCTCTTTAGATATACTCATTAAAATACTATCAAGCTCAGATATAATTTTACCTTGCATTATGTTTATAGGAATTGGTACATCGTGTTCTGTAATTCCTGAGTGATAAATAGGAATAATGGGGATATTTCTCATCCAAAATGCTCCTGCTTCAAAGTTTATCCAACGTCTTTCTACTGATTTATAACTAATAAGTATAATTCCTATTGCAGACTTTCTCAAAGATTCTATAATAACATCTATCCACTCTTCTCCCAAACGAATACAATCTCCATCAGAAGAAACAAAAATTTCAATTTTATCTAAAAAAGCTTCTTCTAATGCATCTTTTATTTCAATTGCAAGCTCTGATTCCTCAGTTATATGAGAAATAAAAATTAATGGTTTATTCACAATATTCACTCTCCAAAATATTATTTGATTTAATCGTACAATATTTTAGGGTAAATTACAATCTAATCTCTAGATCCTATTCTGTAATATTCATATTTATCATCTACAAAGTAAATCATATAATTAAACATAAACAAACTATAGTTGTTTTCTTTTGCCATCTTAGCCATTTTCATTTTTTTACCTGCCCATATTTCATTATCATAATTGTATATTAAATGTTTTGGAATATCTACTTTATTATTTGAAAAATCATTTTTTTTAAATACTTCTTTATCCTTAACTTTATTATCTGATTCTCTTACATCTACATATGGATAATCCCATTTTTTTGAAAAGTCCATATATTCATCTATATTTTTAAAATTGATTATTAATTGCACATTTATCACTCCCTTAACATAAAAAAGATAGCGAATTGCTATCTTTTTTATCATAATTTTATTTTATAATAGTCTCCAATTTCTATAAGATTCCTCACTATAAGTACACATTGGAGAATTTAACATATCTCCTACTTCATTATGAACACTAAATTGCGAAATAGCAGCAGTTATAACAACTTCTTTAAAAGGAATATGTATACACTTGGCAGTATTATTTTTTATTCTATCATACAACGCTTTAGGCCATAATTTTTCTAATCCAATTGGATTTAATATATATGCATAACCTGTATAAGCTATAATTATAGGCATTTTATAGTAGTCAACAGCTTTTTCTATTTCAAAGTTTAACATACCTCTATCCCAATTTGTATCCTCAGAGACAATTAAAAGCATATTTTTAGAGTTTCTCATCCTTTCTAAAAGTCTTTGTTCTAAAGTTCTTTTTTGGCTACTATCATTAACTTGATAGGTTTTTTTATGACTATCACTAAAATTTAAATCAAATCTTTTATCTGTGTTCCATTTTTGCAAAAGGCCATAATACTTCATATCTCCTTGAGTTGGATTGATAGTTCCATTTCCATCAAAAGCTACATAAGTTCCATTCCTGTAAGACATTATTGACACCCCTTTAATTTGTAAAAATTTACTTTATCCTTTTTTCCTTCATATATAATAATTTTTACTTTTGAAGGATAAGTAAACTTAACTCTACTTATTTTAAAAGACCATATTAATAACTCTAATAATTCTTGTTCTGATAAATGATATTCTCGAAATCTTGTTATTCCTGAACCAAGTAAAGGTATAGCAATAGTTCTACCACTATATATTCTATCTATTTCATCCCAAAAACTAAGCAAGAAATCAATATAATCTCTCATACTTAAATAAGCTTTGTTATCATTATCAAATTTTGAAAATGCAGTCAATAAATAACCATTATATTCAAAAACACTTCCTAACTTATATTTTTCTTTTTTTCCTAATAATCTAGATTCATTCATTCCTATCTTTTTACTATTCATACAAGCATCTGTTTTTATGTTCTCATCCAAATCATCCACATTATCTATATAACGTTTTATAAACATACCATTTAAACTTGTCTCTGATATCACTTTATTATCCACCTGAGTATCAAAATACTCATTAAATGCTATTACTTTTAAATCTTCTTCTTCAAATATATCTGCTATTCCTATTTCAAGGATTGAATTATTTATATTTAATATGGCTTTACACTTAATATTTGCATATATCCATGTACTAATATAAATACATAATAAAAAAATTACAAATACTATGCCAAATATAATCTTTAAATCTTTTGGAATTTCAACAAAAATTAAAATAAATGATATTATCAAACTTATAAATGAAATATCTTTAACAAAGGCTTCTATTACTTGCTTATCAAAAAGATTTACTTTAATTTTTTTTAGCATACTTGCTTCTCCTCTACTAGTTACTCTACTATTATAATACAATTATATCAAATATACTTATATTAAAAAACCATTATAATTCTCAATTTCTAATAAATTTAATTTACACTATCCACCTCTAATCTAGTAGATAAACTAATACAAGATAAAAACAATCTAGGATAAGTATCTCAACAATCAGAGATGATTATTTTTATTTCTAATATACAAATATAACTACCTTTGTCATACATCTGTCATCGTTGAAACAACTAAACACCAAACAAAATGTTCCTCTCAGGAACACTTGTTGAAATTCCAATACTTTTAACCATAAAAATCAACCTCTTATGTTCGATTCTAAGCAATAAAGGTATAAACATAAGCAATCATTTTTACAAAACCTTAGAGAGTCCTACATGAGGTTATAATTTTTAAAAGTCTTTCATTTCTTTCTATTTCCTTTTGACTTTGCTTCCTGAATACTTGTTTTATAAATAATTCAGCATCTTTACCTGATAGTTCAGGAGTTGCTTGTATTGGCTTAAATTTATATTTACTCATATTATCACCTCCATAATTTTTAACACATAAAAATAACCCCTTATATTCAAAATAGTAAGAGATTATTTTTTATAACTTTTAAAAAATATATGTACTACTTTATAAGATAATATTAATTATTTCTTTTAATCTATCTTGAAAAATCATTTTCACAAAATATATAAACATATTAATATTTTCTTAGTACAGACTTTATAATAATTCTTATATTATCATTTGTATCTTTAAACTCAGTATTATTAACTAATGTTTGTAGCTCCATTTCTTCTAGTATCTTACCAAAACATTCATCAGCAAAAGAATTTGAGATAATTGATACACCATTAAAATCGAAGATTACTTTTTCCCCTTTTTTTATACTATTTATTATGTCAGTTCTTATTTTTTTCCCTAATTGTCTTGTTCCTAAAGACTTTCCAAATTCCAAAAACTTTATAATCATAATTTTATCACTCCTTATAAATATCCATTTAAAATATCATCTGATTCATTAACAGAGATTGGAATGTTTTCTTTTCCATCAAATATATCATTAATATCTACACTTTTATTTGTATTTATATTAAAGTAAACAATTAATCCTTGCCAAAATCCAGAAGAATAAGTTTTTATTCTTCCATTATTAATGCTTAATGTACTATTACCTGAATGCATAGACATTATTCCTTTATTGTGTTTCATAAAATTTGAAGTATGATATAAACCATATCCCCTCTTTTGAAACCTTGAATTCTTTTCTTTTATTGAACACTTTAAAGCATCACTCTCATTTATATTTTTATATTCTTCTTTACCTGAATTTTTTAACGTACTATATATACCCAACCCGCTATCTACTATTGCAATTTTTAGTATATTTTTCTGAGGGTAATTTTGAACTACAATGTAACCGCCAATTGGAGATTCTGAATGCTCATTTATATTATCAACAACTTCAAATAAGCAATAATTAAGACAATCAAAAACAGTATCATGTAATTCAATATTACATTTGATTACATTCATTATATTATTAACTATATAATTTGTATTTGTATTGTCTATTCTTGTTATTTCAATGAATTTTCCACTTCCATTATGCCTATTAAAATTTTCTATATAATTATATCCAATTTCATTGTAAAAATTAATTCTTGAAACATAATCATTTTCGTTCAATATTTTCTTTACCACTTTTATTCCTTTATATTCTAAAAATTTAATCCAAGAAACCAGTATACATAGGTATTCAGGAAATATCATGCCATTACAGTCTATGTTTAAATATAAAGTATCATTACTTGATAATTCCTTATATTTATCTAATACATTTAATAAACCTCTTATGTTACCTATTTTACTTAAAGTTATACACTCAATATTCTGAGAATTCATATAAAGCACCTCATTTGCTATAGTATTAATATTATTATAACAAATAAGTTAACCAAAAACATTTTTATTAATTAAATTTATTTACTATTCTATCCTTTTACTTTTAATTATATACAACCTATAAAATATTTTTATATCCCTATGAATATAATTTTATATTTTATCAAAATCTAAAAATCCATTTACGTTTTCAAATTTTAAATTCAGTTACATGTAGAAATCTCTTCAATTTAAAAAATAATCTAAATTGATTATCTTTAATATTTATTAATACATCTTGATATTTATATTACAATAGAATAAACCTTCCATTATCTTAAAATAATAGAAGGTTTATTCTATCTTCACACCTTAAAGGTGTACTATGGCCACTCGCCTTATCTATATTAATATAATAATAAATGTCTTATAAATTTTACAATTTAATCTCTAAGACCTATCTTATAACTTCTACATTCATCATCTACAAAATAAATTATATTATTAAACATAAAGAAGCTATAATCATTTTTCTTTGCTTGATTAGCCATTTTTATTATATCTCCAGTCCAAATATCATCATTATAATTATATATTAGATGTTTTGGAATATTGACTTCATTGAACAATGATTTATTTTTGAAGTTTTTTTTATTTGCATAAATACGATTAAACTCCTTAGTAAAATCTAAATATTCATGAACATCTTTAAATTTAAGTGTTAACTCCATACTTCCACCTCCTTAATATAAAAACAAGAATATAGTTGCCTCTCTGTATTTCAAATATTCATACTTAAAATTATTTATGTCATACTGTTGTCATCGTTGAAATTACTAACTTATATTAAAATAATTTCAAATCAATTATTATTAGTTTATAATAAATATATAATATAAACTGGAGGTATCTCATGAAAAAGAAATCCTTATCTGATTTAGCATTAATAATTTCAGTAATATCAATGATATTAGTAATTTTAGAATTATTAAATATAATTAAAATACCATTAATAGTTATAATTTTATTATTCTTAACTCTATTAAGTATCATGACATGGATAAATTATAAAAATAATAAAAAAATACAAATGTCTATTGGAATTTTAATACTTATCGTTTTTATTATTTTTATAATTCATAATTTACTTTTTAATAATATGTAAAAGTATTATATTTTTTAAATAAAAAAAGACAATCTTAATTGACTGTCTCTATTGAATCACTATTTATTACTTAATCTATGTACAAACTTATCAAGAATATTTTTTACTAATAGATTTACTTTCTTAGCATCCTTTAACCAATTTGCAACAGGTGGACTTAAAGTATAATACATTTTTATAAATAGTCTACCTAACAAATGGTTTGCTAATGTATTATCTCTAAAATATCTTAAAGCTAATACTTCAGGTGCATCGTAGGAACCATATACAGCAGTAGCTATATAACAACCTGTATTTATTCCAGGAGCTTCATAGTCTGGTTCATATTTTTTTATATCTGACACTGTCTCATTGTATAATGTAGAAAGTTCACTACGTGTTTTTGTTTGCACTTTAATATATTCCACAATCTCTTGATTTTTATCATAATTAAAACCTTTTACACACTTACGAATTTCATAATACTCTATGATACATTTAATTAGACTTTTAGCAGAATCTAAGTATATATTTCTTAACCCTTCATCTTCTCCAATTCTATAGTCTTGTAGAAAATTAGCATTATATGAAAACATTTTTTTACATTCTTCTAAATTATTCCAATACAAATATATATGATCTTCAGAAGTTTGATCTGTAAAAAAGTATCTCTGAGCATAATTAAATCTTTCAATTGCAACATTGTATAATTCAGTTGTCATTATACGTTTCTGTCTAAAAAGTTTTTCAGTATTAGGATTAAATTTTACAAATAAGTCCCAAGCTTTTTCTATATAATTTAAACACACATCTATATTTAAATCCTCTAAATCACAATATCTTATCTCTGAAACAGCTTTAAAAAATAAAGCATTATAATCATCTGGATTAGATTCTAGTATTGTGCAATAGTAGTCATATGCTTGGCAACAGTTGCCTGCATCATATTCCAATTTAGCTAATTTTGCAAGTTTTCTATATTTATCACTTTTATACATATCAAAATCAGGAGATGATTTTTTTAGATTTATACTTTTTAAATCTATCCTTTCTCCACAATTTATGCAGAAACAAACTTCTTTAGAATTGTCTACCATGATGCTTTCTTTACATTTAGGACACTTCACTTCCTTTTGACCCATAATATCCCCTCACATTCAATATTCTATAGTTAATAGAATTATAGCATATATTGGCATATTATGTATATTTCATACTCACCATTATTACGGCTATATATCAAATCATTTTTATAAAGCCTCATAGGGTTATAAACTATATAATATCTTTAAAATAAAAAAGACAACCTCAATTGACTGTCTTTTAATACATATTTCCATCTATTTAGATTTACGTTTCTTTGTGCTAGTTTTTGTATATGATATTCCAGTTCCAGGTATACTCAATGTGGCTGATTTTCTTCCTTTTGAGTTAACTGACACTCGAGCACCTTTAACACCAGCACTTATTCCTACACTTTTCTTTCCTAAATTTAATTTTACTCCACCACCTAGATTTATACTTTTTCTAAAATTAAATCCCATAGATGTAACCTTCCCTTCTATATTTCAAATATTTATACTTAAAATTATATTTGTCATACACTTGTCATCATTGGCTTATCTAACATCTATATCTTTTTACGCTTTTTCTTTTTATATACTACTCCAGCAACTACAGCTGCTGTTCCAGCTCCAACCCCATAAGTAGCATTTCTACTTTTCTCTTCTTCTCTTTTTTCTAACCCTTCATCATATACACCTTTTAATTTAGTTTCAATAGACTTCATTTCATCTGGCACACTAAAATCTTCTTCATTGTAACCTTGATTATATACACTTTCTTTTATTTTAGGTAACTTAACTTTACCATTATCATATCCTTCTTTAAACCAATTAGCATATTTAACATTACCTATAGTTGATGTGTCAAATTTTTCTCCTTTGATAGCACTCTCAAATCCTTGAGTAGTATAATCATTTTTCAATTGTTCTTGTATTTCATCATAAGCATTATTATAAGCATCTTTAAACTCAGAATCTATATTTTCTTCAAATGTCATTTTTTCTTTATCTTTATTACTGTCCTCTATCCCTTTAGCTTTATATTCTTCTATCTTTTTAGTCTTATATTCATTGTATCCAGTTGAATATCCAGTATCATAAGCACTTTTTAAAACTTCTTTTTCATAAGTATTATTAGGTTTAGCACCTGTAAGTCCTAAATTATATCCAGCCTCTTCAGCTGCCTTTTCTTCTTCTTCTAATTTAGCCTTGCCTTTTTCATATCCTTCTGAGTACTTTGATTCATATGTATCGCTATAATCTCCACTATAACTTGGTGAACTATAGTTTCCTTTATAACCATCCTCATATCCTTGATTATATCCTTTTTCTCCAACAGATTTCTTTTGCTTTTCTTCATTGTTTACTGAAGTCGTTGTTCCAGAACTACTTCCACCTCCAGTATAAGGACAAACCCCATTGTTATGTAAATGAGCTGGATATCCACCACAATGATAGTGATAACTTCCTAAACCAGACTTATTTTTGTTATCACGATGACCTCCTGATGAATCGGTTCTTCCTGAATGAGCGTATGAAAAACTCCCTATACTAATCATAGTTATACTCATTACTACAGCTATTAACTTTTTCTTAAACATAATATATTTCCCCCTAAAATATTCTATGATTTTATTATATCAGTCAATATATTATGTTTAAACCGTTAAAATTCGACAAAGATAAAACATTATTCTATTGGTACACCTAATTCATTCATTTTAGACTTAAAGCACTTTGGTATCTTAGTTCTTACTTTAGCTTCACTTTCACTCATTATATTTGTCTTGGGTCTAAACTTAGGTTCTTCTCTAGTGCTACCATGATCCCAAACACTACCACCTTCAAACCCATACATAGGAAAGAAATCTCCACCTCTAAGAGAACTCCAACCTCCATTATCTTTTATCTCAGATGTAACAGAATTTGCAGTAATTTCAGCTATTTCAGAAGCATCTAATAAATCTCCTGTTCTTTCATAAATAGTTGGAATAAAACTTCCATAAGCCTGCTTAACTACCTCTTCTTTCATGATTTCCTTCATTTCTTCTCCAACTTCAGGCATAGATGCAGCAATCTTAACTTTAGTATAAGCAACTAATTCATCTAATGATTTAAATACCACTTAATTCACTACCTTATCTTTGATATTATTCATCTTTTCAATTTCCTCAGTCTCTTTAAGTACTCTATCTTGTAATATTTCATTTTTTAACTGACCTAACTTAACCTCAGTATTCATTAATAAAGATGCAGTTAATTCATTCTCTATTTGACCAATATGATACATTACAATCTCTAATTCACTAGATACTTCACCATTTTTCAAATCTTCTATCTCAACATTTAGCTCTATATTAGTCAACATATCAATTAGCATTTTAAGAATATCTTCTTGAGACAATGCTAAATCTGGATTTTCCATACCAGCCCATATTTTATTTAATATCTCTTCTTTAGTTTTCTTATCAGGATTTCTAACTTCTATATATTCTTCTTTTCCATTTTCATCTGTAAATGGTATTATTGCTCTCACTTCATCTTTCATTAATTTATCTACTTGTATTTTTTTCATATTATCATTCTCCCTTATTTTATTATTGGATATTTACATTTAATAGCAACTTTGCAGTTACCAGTAAACTTCAATATATTTACACCTCTTCTTAACCTAATCCACTTTCTATTAACAATATTAAATCTATTCTCTCCATTGTCGTTTAAAACAGTATAGTACAAATTATCTATTGTTATTTTTTCGTTTAATTTCAATCCAGTTATAACTAAACTATCTTCTTCATTATCACTTATAGTAGAATTTCTAATAGTTATATCTCCTTCTTCAAGACATTCAATATCAATTACTGGAGCATATTCTTCATCTACATTAGACACATTATTTAGTTTAATTTCTCTTGTATCCTTGACAGTTATAACCTTTTGAAAGCTTCTATAAGCATAATTTGTATATGGCTGAAACTCTATTTCTAACAAACCTTTTTTATTTTTTGTATATCTTTTTATTATCTTTCTCGCTTTGAAATAGTATATTTCTTCTATGTTGTCATAACTGATAAAAGGTTTAAATTCTCTCTGCCAAAACCAATTACATATATTTTCTAATGTGTAATCATCCCATTCATAAGCCTCCCCATGTTCACTACATAGACAGAATTGTAGTGTTATAGGTTCTATAGTAGTTTCATCTTCACTGTAACAAGGATTTTTATTAAAAGTATTATCAGATTTAATTGCTTCTTCATAGGGCAATCCATATTCATTTAATATTTCATCATCACCCAATGTAACTAATTTGATGTTCATAGATTCACTTGATATATTATCAAACAAAAACTTATCATCTAAAAATACCACTTTATCACCTTCTTTCATTTTTTTAAGTTTAAATCCGATTAAAACCACATTTAAACGTAAAAAAATAACCCCTACTCAATTAAGAGTAGGGCAATTCACTATTTCTTAGATTTAACATCCTTTTCATCTATTAATTCAGCACCTAACATAGAAGCCATTCTAACAGGACTAACATCCTCATCTCCAACAAAAGCGAATACTACATATTCTTTATTTTCATCTGGTAAAACATC
Source organism: Clostridioides sp. ZZV14-6153 (assembly GCF_020657855.1). Taxonomy (NCBI): domain Bacteria; kingdom Bacillati; phylum Bacillota; class Clostridia; order Peptostreptococcales; family Peptostreptococcaceae; genus Clostridioides; species Clostridioides sp. ZZV14-6153. The sequence continues at coordinate 84,008 of NZ_JAGWCZ010000011.1, forward strand.
AAGCGTCATATTAAATCCAGATGGATTCTCAGCTGTAAGATTTAATTCTATACTTCTTTGTGCTTTTGCATTTGGTATAGTCATATATAAGACCATATATTCACCATCAGCAGTTTTAGCCATAACATCTGCTTCTATTACATAGTTTGGAGCAGTAGACTCTTCTTTTATTTTTATAACTTTTGCTTTTGGTAGTTCTTCTAAATAAAATACTGCTACCTTATCACCTGCATTAAAATCAGCAGTAGATATTGTTATCTCTGTGTTAGAGCCTGTTACAGTTGAAGTAAATTGTAATTTCTTAACTAAAGATATACCATCTTTTTCAACACTATATGCAGATATACTATTAGTAACTGGTTTTACATTTTCTAAAGTAACTTTCTTAGTACCATCAGAAGCTAGTAATTTTCTTTTACCAACCTTAGCCGATTCTTCAACCATATCAGAAGCTAATAGCATTGCTAGTTGTGGCATTTGTATTACCTCTTGCTCAAGCGATAAACTTGCTGTTATCGCTCCATCAAATGCAATCGTGTTTGCCCCTTTTGCTTTTGCATAAACTGATTCTGAATCCAATTTAAAGTTAAAAGCATTTAAATCTGCTGTATAAAAAAGTGGTTCTCCAGTTGTTTTGTTTTTTACTATTATATTACTTGCATCTTTTATCGCAAATCTCATTATTTCATCATCCTCTCATTTTTACATAAAAATAATACTGCTATTTAACAGTACTAGTTTGTATTTTTATTTCTTTAGACCAATGCTTAATCTTATCTGCATCAACTTGGTATTTAAATGACCTTGCAAATCCCAAACTTTCATCATAATTTTTAAATTGTATCTTGGTCTTATAAGTATTAATCAATTGCCAATAAGTCATTTTTAGAATAACATCTATTGGTACATATCCATCTATATTTTGAACTACATTTATATAATCGCATAAATGATATGCCTCTTTTTCTCTTTTCTTTCTTTCCTTCTCTTTGAAGTGTTCAATTAACTTTCTTTCTCTCTCAGAACCAGTATTTTCAATCCATTTATTCTCATCATCTTTAAGACTATTTTTATCAATGCAAAACATTTCTAAAATCAAATCTGATACTAGTCCAAAATCTTCTCTACTTATAAAAGCATTTTTCTTCTTATCATCCGATTTAATTAAAATTCCTATTTTAATATTATTCATATATTCAATATTCTTAATATCAGTTTTATACAATATAGATAAAGATTTTTTTATCTTATCACTAAGTAATTCAACTTTCTCTGAAGAGTCTTTTCTTGATGTTAACATCATTAAATCCAAGATAGGTATGGTATCATATTTACATTTTAATTCAAATGATTCCTCGTTACATAGCTGAGAATAACTTTTCTCAAGTATTAAAAAAGGGTTAACTATCTCTAAGTTAACCATATCAAGTTTAACAAGTTCTCCAATAGTTGGTTGATATATAGTACCCATCATATTATTTAAAACTATTGGTAGTCCTGTAATATAATAATTCTCTAACATTACATATCACCAAAACTTTCAGCAGATACAGTTATAACAAATCCATTGTAATCAGTGCTTAGATTGTACATTTGATATACATTTTCTAGCTTAATCTTACCTATACCAGCTATTTCCTCATTTTGAGTTATAATATCAACTATACAACACACCAATGCAACATCTCTTAGACCATTTGCTGTATCCTGACATTCATCATGACAAACAACACCAATTTCTATCTTTGTTTTTTTAACTGTCCTACTTCCTTCAGAACATGGTCTATACTCTGTCATTATTATAAAAACTGATATATCTGCTTCTTTTAATACTTTTTCTACTCTTCTATTTAGAAATACTTTCTTGTTTCTAAGCTCTTTAACTGGATTTTTTATATCAGGCATGGATAAAATATCTTTTTGGGATTCATCATTATAAATCATAAACTTAGCGAAGTTTTGATTTGACATTAGAGTTGTTCCAATATTACTTATCATCTTGTTAGGGAAAGCCATATAAGCTAATAATATCTACCCCCTCAGTGTTATCTTTTTAGTATCTATAGTTTCATTTGTTTCTTTGTCTTTTGTTAATAATAAAACTTCTAATCCAGAGTACTTAGCCAATGTTCCACTCTGTAACGTGCATGTTTTCTCGTTTTGATTAATTATATTACAAAATTTATACCGCTTGTCTAAGAGCCAATCAACGCCTTGATCATGGTCTATAGTGTATTCATTTTCTTCACCTAGATTAATAAATTCGTCACCCATAATCTTACTAAAAGGTGTAACTGTATTATCATTTTCAGATAAATCATTCCAAGCAATATTATTTATTGTATCATCTTTTGAAATTAAAGCATCCTGTAAACATATAGCTTTAATAAGACCATCTGCCCCTGTTTCTCTGCCATTATACTCAAAATCATTAACAGATGTAATTCTAAAAACGGTTTTACCAGTTAACATTATTCTAGTGTCAATATCTATAGTCTTAGTTATATAATTACTTCCAAAGTAAAGCTGTCTTTTTGTATCTGCTACAGATGTATATTTATTATCTGCCATACCATCAGAATATAAAGTTAAGTTTTCTACTGAGAGTGGAATTTTATATGTTTGACCTTTATATTTATAATTAAAGAATTGATTACATCTTTTTATTATGAAGTGCTTATATGTATCCATTTCTTTATGTTCTTTAAATATAGTCAACCAATAACAATTATCAAAAAAAAGATAACAACCTACATCTACATTTAAATCAGACTCCACTAATAGATTTTTTTCATCTAGTGACCTTTTATCATTATTAGTTATATCATTAATTGCAACTACAGCTCTTTTAGTCTCTTCTGTTATACAAATTTCATCTATATCAGTTATTGGTACTTCAATACAGGTTGGTGTTTCTTTTAAATATTTCTTAAAACTTAATCTTAATTGTAAAATTCTCTTTTCTTTAGGGGTTGAACAACCAAGTCCAATTCTTTTTTTATAATTATTAATATAACTACTCAATTTTATCCCAACCTTTAAAACCTTTATATGAATACCTTGTTTTATATTTGGCAAGTTGCTCTCTAATCTGAATTTCTAATGAACAAAGTTTTGCTAACATATTAGCACCAGACTTAGTATTATAGTCTGAATCTGTTAACATCTGCTTTAAATTTTCTTCTCTAAGAATCTTAGGTTGAAGCCACCAAATCATCATTCCATAAGCTAATATAATTATTTCATCTAAATCAAGGTCTGAAATTATTTCACCTAAATATTTACTCTTAAATAAAATTTCTTCCTCTATTTCTGTTGCAAAGGTTATTACACAGTTTTCCTCTTTAAACTCTATAATATAATCTTTATTTATTTCATATTCTTTGCCTGTTGATTTACCAATTAAATAAATATCATAATTTTTATTAATCTGATTAACAACATATTCTAATTGATTCATTGGAATTGTAATACATGATTCTTCTTGTCTTATTATGGATAATTCTTTTCTACATTCATAAAAATCAAATGTAGCCTTTTGAAGATATGAATACATCATTTCTTCAATTATTTCTTCTTCAAGTAACAACATCTCCTCATCATTTATCAGAGAAAGAAATTGTTTATATATATCTTTTACTGGCGTAGCCATATCATCACCACTCTTTTATAAAATAGGTGATGTATAACACCACCCTAATCCTCAAATAAGCTTTGTAAACCTAGTCTAGTAGCTATTAAATGTTCCTTATAATGGGAATCAAATTTACCTTTTTTATATAATTCGATTACTCTTGAACCTAAGCATTCTATTAAGCCATAATTAGCCTTTTCTACTAGATTAACAAACTTATCATTATCTAATTTTAATAATATATGATTTATATAGTCTAAATCATATTCATCTAAATACTCATATATATCTTTTAAGTTCAAATATTCTAATATATCTTCAACAGTATAATCATCACTATCAACATCAACTATAGTTATAAGATAGTTTTCAAAATACCCTCTATGTTTATTTGATATCTCATATAAATCAGACAATAATATAAATGTTTTTTCTCCAGCTTTATTCATTTCAAATATTAATCTTTCATCTCTATCTCTATAAAGAACAGTACCAGTATCTAAGTTCATTATCTCAACTTCTATTTCGTCTTTAAGTTTCCTTAATTCACTTCTCAATTGTTTATATGTTTTTCTTGAACTCTTCTTTTGCAATATTTTATTTTCATTAATTTGTTCAATTTCATTTGAAACTTCTTTTTTTGCTTTTCCAGCCATTTTTAATCTCCCTTCTAATATATGTTATTGTATCTTGTACATACCAAATTTAGACGCCACAACAACACCTAGATGCATTTTTCTTGACATGAACATTTCTATTTGTTGGTCATCTCTAACTGCTCCATCAGTATTTTCTATTATTAATGTGTCACCTTCAAATCCTAATTTGATTATCTTCTCATCATTTGGTATAACATATAAAATATTATTGCTTAATGCCCATTTATCTCTCTCAACATCATAATAATTAGGTAATTCTATTACTGGTGTTCCACTAAAGTTTTTAACATATCCAAAGTTCCTCTTGTCATCTTTATCTAAGTCAGCTCCAACACCTTCTATATTTCCTACTGCCTCTGGAGTTCCATATATAGCTACAGATTGTCCAGTAGCACCTTTTACTTTATTAACTATTTTCTTTAAGTCCTTATCTGAATAAGCAGCACTAGTCTTTAAATTAGTATGTACAGATGTGTAAGCCCCTTCCATAGTAGATGCTATTGCTTCTGCTATATGATGTTGGAATGTAGAAGATACTCTGTCTACCATTTCAGACCAATCTATTCTTCCAGCTATAAATCTATCAAACTCTTCATATATAGCTATTGCTAACTTAAATGCAGATGTAGGAACTTTTTTACCTAATAATCTTTGTCTTCTTGTACTATTTTTACCTTCAGCTATATTTGCAATTCTTAATAAGTCAGTATTTTTAACTGTAAATTCTTTTTTATTACCTAAATCAAAGTTTTCTACATCACAAAAATCTGAAAATGCCTCTTCAGTTAATCTATTTACTTTATCAGTTATTGTTTCAGATAATATTTGGAATATCTTATATTTATTTTCAAAGAACGTATATTGTCCCCATTTACCTCCACATATATCTATTATTTCTTTTCTTAATGCATCTTCGCATTGAGCATAATTTTTTACTTTTCCATTTAATATATCATTTGATAAATCTTTTAATGCTATTATATCTATAGCCATCTTTTTTCCACCTTTCATTAGTCATTTTTTGCATAAAAAAAGAACTGTTTCCAGTTCATCTATTTGTTATTACATAAAAGATACATATACGGACTCTTGTCCATTAAAGTTATACAATTCCTCAACTCTTGCAACTACTGAACCTGTAGTTTTTTTTGTCAATTTATATGTATCTGCCTTAAGTTCTAATTCATCTCCAACAGCTACTACACCATCAAAATGTTTTTTAGCTAAAGTCATACATAATCCCTTATGAGGTAATCTAACTCTATCTATTTCACTTGCTTTTAATTCATAATCTCTTTCATCTAATCTTTCATCATATTGAAGTGCAACACTGTCTAAAATTCCAAATCTGCATCCCTCTGATAACTTTTCTATTTTATAACAATCATTTCCTAGCTCTGAATCGACTAAGCCACCTAATGCAACTATTGCACCATTTTCTAGTACATCACTTCCATTCTTTGCTGTTACAACATCTGGGTACTTGTCTATATCACAATTTAATATCGCTTTATCTGCCATTTTTATATCTCCTTTTTTATTTTTTCATAAAAATAAACACTACTTATTTGAGTGTTTTTTCAATATTTGTTCATATGATTTTGTATTTTTATTTTCATCTTCTAATGTAGATGAATAATTTATTTTTGCTTCTTCAACTATAAGTCCCTTATCAGAATTAAATTTCTTTGTGTTTTCTTTTAACTTAGTATAATCAAGTAAACTTAACTCTTTCCTTAAATCCTCTAAAGATAACTCTTTGTTTATAGCGGATTCTTTAAAAGTCTTAACTTCATCTTCTGTTAAAGAATTAAACTCTGAGATAATACTAGAAACTTCTACTTTATATTCTTCCATTTCTTTGTCAGCCTTGAACTTTCTTAAACCTTCCAACTCTTCAGTTAGATTTTTTATCTCAGTTTCTTTTTCACTAAACTTTTCAAGTACTAATTCTTTTAAAGTATCATCTTTAGAAAAAGTTTCTATAACTTCTCCTTCTTTTTTCTCTCTCCATTCTTCTATATATGATTTTCTTTTTTCATAATCTAAAACAACATCATCACCATCCATAGAATATGGTATACCATAATAGTTACAACAATTTATATTATCTTCTAATATAGCTATTTTTTCTTCAGGTAGAATAGTTCTTAAATAATATTCTCTAGTTGTGTATTTACCTCCCCAGTAAGGGTCTTCAACCTCAACCATCTTATTTTTTAATTGACTATTAATAGAAATTCTTATATTTTCTGTTGATAGTCCATAGTTTTTGTTTGTACTCAATATATCTTCCTCCTTTCCTTTAAACGAATACATTTCTTTGCAAATATCATAAATTGCTTTTTTATATTTTGAAAAATTACTATATGTATTTATAGATGCTCCCTCAATTCCAGGAGCAACATCATCTCCTAAAATAGTAATTCCTAAAAAACTAAATTTTTTAATATTATAATATCCATCAGTTTTATCAACTTCTCCATCTTCAACTGCTATTTCCATGCTTACACTTTTTGACTTTGACTCTGCCAATAATTGATATGCTGAATTAGAATAATGCTTCCAAATAAGTCCTGTACAGTTCAGATATGTCTTTCCATCTTCTTCTGTATAAGTTATTTCAGTATTATTTGGAATCACGCCAAGCGGTCTTTCTAAGAATTTATACTCTATAGAATAGCCATCCTCATCCTTTACAACTTTAGTTATCATATTATGCTCGTCGAAATCTACTGCATTTTCTTCATCATCATATTTTATATATCCAAGTATTGGTATATCTGATAAAGTTGATTCTGCTTCATTTATAGTTGACAAATCAAACTTAGTTTTATTTAAATTTTTACCTTCATGTAAAATTTTTAGTTTTACATTTAATTTTCTATCATCTTCTTCATTAGAAAATGTCTCAAATCCACATGGGATACTAACTACTTTCAACTTCTCACCTCCTTAAATAAACATTACATCACTAAAACTTATATCTTTAAAATCTTCCTTACTAAAATTAAGTATCTCATCAGGCTTATTTTCAAATAAATAAAATGATTCTTCTCCACATTTATTTTCATTAATAAAAGTAAATCCTTTTTTCATTAATTCGTCTTTTTTATCACTTGTAAATGCAATAATAAACCTTTTGTTATTTATTCTCATCTTTTCTATCTGCTTTGTTTCCATTTGTATCACCATCACCCTTATCTTCATTAGTAGGTCTTCCAGCGTCAGTATTTGAAAATGTATATGAAGCCTGTTTTACTGGCAATAAATCATCTATTTCCATTAATTGTTCTGCCTTATATAAATTAGCAATTTCAATTGGCTCTTTTCCAGTACTAGCTAAATATACTAGTCTACTATCTCCTACACTATTTATATTTTCTCTAAGTTGTTGTGATATCTTAGATTGGTTAAAATGAGTTGTACCAACAAAGTAAAGTTGAAATGCTTTAGATGGGTTCTTTTTATTTAATTCATAATTTATCCATATCTCTATTTCATTTTGAATCCTCATTGGTATTAAACTATCTGCTATAACACCATCTGCAATTGATTCTGTATTTATTTTATCTGAGTTAAAAAGTGCTGTATTGATTCCAGCATTATCAAATATAAATTCTTTTGCTTCTTTAACATAATCATTAATCTTTGATTTTCCATCACTTAGATTAATCCCTTCCATATCTAGTGGAGTTACTGCTACAGATGTCCCTGCTGGTAAATTAGATTTTATATCATTGTAGTAAGCACTTAATAAATCAAATGCAACTAATGGCTCATCATTTTTACCATAAGGAACTTTCCCATGTATTAACTTAATACTTTCAATAATAGCGTTAGAACCCTTTAAATCTTTCATATCTTCAAGTTCCAAAATATCATCAAATAAAAAGCTAAAAAATGGTATTCCTTTTGTTGAATCAATGTCTATATTAAACGCTACAGCATTATCACTTAATTCATAGTACTTATTTTCTATTAAGTCTTCATTCTTCAATTTTCCATCTCTTAATTTTTTATATGCTTCTTGAACTTCTATTGGAAATGCTGATAAAGTCTTCCTATTTATTTTTCTTAAATCAATTCCATACCTTAATACCCCATTTACTTTGGATGTTATTGTACAATAAGAAGCTGGTATTTGTTGCATCATTATGCATTTTGAATCTTCAATTTTATATAGATATACTTCTCCTTGTTCTAATACTTTTTCAGTTATCCAAGGACAAATATGTTTAAGTTGATATTTTTTTAGAAATGTAGCTGACTTAAAAAAAGAGTTGATATAATCATCTTTATCTTTAAATTTAGAAATATTTGTTGGTATGATATAATGGTCAAATGTATTCATGGTTGAAATCATATTTAGAATTCTTTTATATGTACCAGACGTTTCTTTAAGCAAAAGACTCACCTTTTGTAATAATTCTACATTTTTATAAGGGTCTGTCATAGCTTTTCTTACTTGATCTCTACTTATATTTCTTATCTTATACATTTCATTTGATAGATTTATAGTGTTTTCTATCATTGCATAATTTCTTTGCCTTAGTTGCTCATTTAAGTATTTTATTTGGTCTAAAGTATAATCTTTTTTATCTCCTTTGAGTTCTATTATGGTTTCCACCTCCTGACCAGAATGAAATTATTTGTCCATTTTCTTTACTATTTCTCTTTTTTAATTCTCCATCTAGTAAATTTGCTAGATAATTTCCATATGCTAAGGAAGAATATCTATCTTTCCTTGCTTTTCCCTTTTCTTTAACTTTAAGCCACTTTTGACCATCATTTTTGACAGTTTCTAAGTTAATTAATTCGTTTACAAGTAGCGTAGTTTGTTTATATGGTAATATCATTCTCGCTTGGTCTGTATAATTTTTCTTTGCATATCCAGCTGTACTACTTAACATATCATTTGCTTCTACATCGCTTATAGGTAACTTTATTCTATTTTTTAGAAATACATCAAGTAAACCAATTATACAATCATGATTTATTTGTCCATATGCTTTAATCTCAAATATAACTGGATAATTCTCTTTTGTAGTAAAATTATTATGTAAATGATTTGTATTAGCGTGAGAAAATGCATTATATTCTTTATTTCTAGCATCATCATAATTAACCCTAAGTAAATCAGATAAAACACTTTGTCCTACTCCTTGAGTATCTATAACTAAGAAATCTGCTTCAAAATCAAAGAACAATTGCTTTAATTTTATTGCTTGTTTATCTGGCTTCATACCATTATGAGATTCTATATGAACAACCATTCTTTCATAATAATCTTTCTCGGGCAATAACCTCCAGCATGTATATACTGAGTTATCATTATTTTCTCCTTCTGCAATAGCAATGTCAGCAGAAATTATCCTTAGTTCACCTTTTCTTTTTTGTAGATTACACTTTACTTTTCCATTTTTAGCCGATAATACTTCTAAATCTGTTGGAGGATAAAATGGATTTTTTAATGTCCTACATGGATTTACATAAGATGACTTAAATATTGCATCTTCATTCTCTCCAAAGAAAAGTGATTCCATCTCCATAATCCAAGAAACAGCATCCATTTCTCTTTTCATTTCATCTGCTCTTTCTTTATCCAGTATTCCATGATGAAGAGAAAGTTTATAATTACAATTAAGTACAAATTTATCTCTACCATCTATCATATCTTTAACATACAATTTAAATTTGTCATATGCTTCATGCATCCTAAACCATGCACTACTTAGATACAATTCTTTATTAGGTTCTGGAGGGTAATCTTCATATTTTCCATCTTTTTTAAACTTTAGATTTCTACTTACATTTAGAAATGGCTTAAGAATCCTATCTTGTATTTCTTTTTTTACTAATCTAAACTCATCTACAATAAGAATATTAAAACGAAAACCTCTTGACTGTTCATTTGAGACTATAGCTTCTATAGTGCTTCCATTATGAAATGTCACCTTAGAAAATTTGTTATTATATTCTATCTTTTTAATCTCTCTAGCTAACATAGGAGATTGTTTTACTAATTCTTTTTCTATCTTTTCTCTTATAATAAGTTCTGCTTGTGATTTAGTAAATGCAGCTATACCAATTTTAGAATTTGGATATAAAACAGCTCTACAACATGCATATACAGCAGCAATCCAGCTCTTTGCAAATCCTCTGGCACATATAAGCATTGCATAGTTAACCTTATCAAACATATATATTAAAATACTTTGAACCAAATATAAATTAAGGCCAAAATAATCTATACAAAATCTGTGAGGATTTTCTCTATAAAACTTAGTCCATTCAATTACACCTTCTTCAAAAGCTTTAGTTTTATCTGAATTAATCTCATTGTTATTTAATTTTCTAGTTTTAGTTATCATTTGGATTATCCTCACTAGCTAACTGAAATACTTTTCTCATTTGTCCTATAAACCACTTATTAATATATGTTTTTATTTTATCTACATCTTTAAATTGCTCTGAAGGCTCTCCTATTGGTCTATAATTCTCTATTTTATCAATCCATGTACCCCATGTAATAGTTTCATTTTCTGCTAAACTTGCTTCTTGAATAGGTTTTATATTTGCATCATTCATAAGTTTTGATATTAAGGTATTCATTTTCTCAAATCCTGTAGCGTCACCATTTCTTAGTGCTTCATCACTCTTTAATAAACATTTAGAAATTTGCTCTAACAACATTTTTTCAGCAGGTCTTTTACATTGATATGCAATAGAAAATTCATTAAATTTATTTTCTAAAAACATATAATCTTCTTTTCTTAACCCTGCTCCCCATCTTTCAATCATATCATTACTTATCTTTACTTCTTTTAGTTCAACCTCTATATCAAGTTTATCTTCAATAGAGTTATCAAAAGAAGTTTTGCCTCTATATTTTGAATTTCTATTAACAATTTTCATATATTCATCAATAGAATCTTCACATTTCTTTCGCATAGATTCTTCAGCCAAGTTATCGTCAAAATAAATATCAAAATTGAAACAAAGATGTTTTAAGGCCTTTAAACTACTATTGTATTTTTCATTTAATCTATTAAACATTTCTTTGAAACAATCCTTGCACACAGGTAATCTACCATTATCTAAATATATATCACTATAACTTTTCCAAAAGTATCTCTCTTCATATTTCTCTTGTTTACAACAAGAACATTTTTTCTTATTTACTGCCACATATTATCACCACCATAAAAAAGACCACTAGAGAACCAACCCTAGTGGCTAATAGGGAGATTCAGTTCAATTAAGAGCTGAATTAAGTTTACTTTATAAAATTAACTCAGCTCTTAATAAAATATCTCCATTATATTATCAAACAAATATCATTATCAATATATTAAGTAAAAAATAAATAGTCTAAGAAATTAATCTTAGACTATTGTTTCACTCAATCTTATCGTTATATTTAAATCTGTATCACCAGCATATTTATCTAAAATATCACTAAGTAATACTTCATGGTCTCCATCTTTTAAATGCTCTACAATCTTAACTGTTCCATCTTCTTCTTTTACTATCTCACATTTCTCTAAGACTGTTCCTTTATTATTTTTCATATATTATCTCCCTTATTTTTTTTATTATTTTGTAGAGTTATAGTTTAGGTAGGATGAAAAACTATAACTCTACTAGGAATGTATTAATGTTTTATATAATATCTGTAATATTTAATGTTAATCCCCAATCTAAGTTAAAACCTACATCTGTACATTCAGAGAGTTCAAATATTTTAGCCATTAATTCATATGGTTTTTCTTTTTGCGGATTATATCTTATTGTCCAATAGTTAGTATTATTTAGTATGTCATACACTCTTTCTTTTTCCTTATCTTTATCATATCCACTGTGATTATTTTCATCAACTTCTATGTGTATACTATCAAATATAATGAAATCCAAATAATACTTTCCACATTTAACTTGTCTTTTAACATTTTCTTTTTTAAATGTAAAATCCAAATAATTTCCTATTTCTTCTTCATATTTTTTAAAATTCAACTAATTTTCTTTTATTAGCTCACAATATAATTCTGGTAATTCTTGAGATAGTAAATATCTTACCTTTTTTTGCTACCTCTGAATCTCTAAGCAACATGCCTATTTTAAGTATAGCTTTTCTAGGTATTAATATCAGACCTCTTGATGGAATTTTAAATTTGACAATATGTCCCTTTTTAGTATTTTCAAGCATTTCAACTATATCATCATATTTATATAGTCTAAGTCCATCTGATTCTAACTCGCCTCTATTTCTTTGTATAAGTTTCTTTATCGTCTCTTTATCAACTTCATAATAATTAGAAACAAGTTCCACTGTACTAAAATCTGTATTCCTCAAAGTTAGTATTTCTTTAACATGTTCTAACACATCAATTCTATCTATATTTTTATCTCTTAGTTCCTTATTTTCTATTAGTTTTTCACTATTCATTTTATCAAATCTCCCTTTTCTTTAGTATAAGAAAAGAAGGACTTAATACTATCTCACGACAGGAGCCTTCTTTTTTAGGAGGGTGGCTATCCCTCAAATATTATAAATTAAACAATATCTAGGGGTTTTCAAACTGATAAACACCCCCAACTATGACCACTTGTCTATTGATTACTCTAATATGATTATCTTAAATATTTATTTTTTATTTTATTGCATCCTTTAAAGATTTAGCTGCTTTTACTTTAGGAACTATTTTATCCTCAGTCTTCCAAGACTTTTTAGTTCCATCTTCAAGAGTTATTTCACCCTCTCTACCTTTTTGTACTTTAGTTATATACTTAACCCCCATTAGAGTTAATTCATCACCATTTTTTAATACTTCATTTCTTTTTTCTTCAATCACATCCAGTATTTCTCTCGCTTTTACCTGTGATATATCTAATCCCTCTGCTACCATTTTTATAAATTCTTTAGTTTTCATATTTTTCAATCTCCCTTTTCTCATATAATTTTCATTTGATAATAAGAGGTTTTATTTTTATCCCCTTACATTATTAATATGTTTTAAGCAGCCCTTTTTTAAACCACTTTACTTGCGTTAACATGAACTACAAAAAGTTTCACAACCATCTTTTCTTCTTTTATTCTTATTAAAATTAGATATTAATTTTATTTTGCCACATCTACTACATCTTTTATATTTACCTTTAGAAATAGATATGTAGTAACAATTTTCTTCATAATTTTTCTCATATGTATCTATTATTTTGTTTACTATTTTATTTATTTGATTATTTACTGCTTGAGGTGTTATATTCATTAAATCTGAAATACAATCTAATGATTTATCTTTTCTATATAAATCTAATATATCTCTTTGAACTGTAGTAAATTCCGTTTTAGATATGAGGTTATTTAAATCCATAACAATACATGATAAGTCATCTTGTAAATCATTTCCTTTTTGAACCCTTAAAAGCTCCCTTACGTGTGATTTATCAAACATATCAAGATAATCCCAGTCAGGGCTTCCTGCATCGTCTAATGGTGCTTTCCAAATAATAGGTCTTTCTATTAAACTTTTAGCATCTATCATATCATTTTTTAATAACTTTAAATTCTTTCTAACTACTCTCTTAAGTTTTAATTCTTCTTTATTTAATTGTTTACTCCCTAGCTCTTTATATTTAGCTTTATACCATTCATAGGTATCTGAATATGCTTTTATAACTGGGTATTTTTTAACATCCTTAGGTTTAACTTTTATATCTTTTACTTTTTTGTAGTTATTAGGTAATTGAAAGAATGCAAATGAAGTGTCTTCTTTAAATCCATCTTTATTAGAAATTTTTGAATCGATGTTTCCTCCATTGACTGTAGCTACTTTATTTAGAAATGCTTCTTCTTGACATGCTCTTTGAAATAGTTCTTTTGAGTTATATATTTTTATTTTAGTTTCTTTTTGTTTATCATCTACAGCTAATATATAACTAGCTAGTATTTCTAATGTCTTAGCTATATTAGAAGTTGAATATGTACTATCATTTTTATTTAACATCAATTTTATTTTTGATGTATCTTGATGAGTATAATCCCATGTACCATCACTATTACTAAAGGGATTAACTACACCCATATATTCATTTGGATTCACCCCTCTTGACTCACACCACTTAATAAAATTTTTATGCCCCATTATAACCTCTTTACCATTATCATCCACATAATATATTCCATCTTTATCTAGTGGACTATCTGAAGTTTGTTTAAATATTTCTTCCCAAAATTTATCACCGAATTGTCTTTTCTCTTGATAATTTACTCTTGTAACAACAGTCTCGTTTCTTTTTGTAACAGAATTATAATATTTATTGCTATAACTTTTCTCCTTTTCCTCAAACCATGTACATTTAGTTCCTAATCGTTCTTCCACATATTTAATTCTATCTGAACAATTATCTACACTGTAATCTAAATTCTTTATGTAATCTTGCGCATATTTACCATTTATGCTTTCATAAAAATTGTTATTATTATATATCAATATTATATCTCCTTTCCTTGTAACCCATCATCATAGTTTGTATCATCATAATCCCATATTTTATCCTTAGAATCCTCCTCATGCCTTCTATTTACTATTTCATATGAAGATCTTTCACTCATCTCCATATACATATCTATTTCTTTTTCATACTTATCATCTTTATGTAAATTTGTCTCTTCTGATTTCTTTAAATCCTCTAAATATATTAGTTCTATTTTTCCGCTCATAATTCTCCTTCTTTAATTTTAAACTTGATTTGCAAAGATTTGCTTTCTTTGACTTGAATTTATAGATTTGTTATTATTGATATGCCCAAGTGATTATATATCATTTATAAATTTTCTAATTTTAAGATTGGTTTGAAAAATATCTGTACACACTTAAATAATTCTTCATCTGTACCTATTTTCTTATTGTTATAATATACATTTCCATTTTCCTCAAATCTCATTACTTGTTTATCAGATATAATTTCTATTGTACTATTTCCATGAAATCTTATTGTTCCACCTAAAGGTTTTCGTCTAACATCAACACTAAAATCTGTTTTAATCTTAAACACCTCTTTCCTATTTTTATCTAAATAAAATTTAATTTTATATTCAAGGTGTAAACTTTTTACGCCACTTTTTTGCCCAAAAGTAAACTTTTTACGCCACCCCTAAATTTTATTTTTTGCCTATTTTTAAACGTTTTTTGCTATTTTTTAGAGTTCATTACCTCTTATTCTGAGACTGACCTAACTAGGTATAAATTAAAAAAAACATAAATTAATTGTTTTCTTTACTTCACTTAAATTATTACCTCTCCAAATTACATAAGGATTTATAATAAAATAATCAGTATTCTCATAAGAGTTTTCAACAATTACATATTTAAAAAAATAATATTTATCTCCATTTACTTCTATATAAAATTTAAGTAATTCTTTTTTAAATTTAATCATGTATTGCTTTGAAGAATCAATATTTAATAACTCACAAATTTTATTCAAACTAATTTTCTTTATTTTTGAAATATCTGATTCGTAAGGATTTAAACATAAGATATTACTCTCGAAATGTATATATGGTATGAGTTGATATATATAGCTTAATTGTTTATGTTGTCTTGGTGTACAATGTTCATAGAGAAATCTACTTGTGTTTATATAGATTCTTGTATACTCTTTATTTTCAAATTTAGAAATTCCTTTTGTAAAATACTTTGGATTTATATAAAACTTATTACTAAATTCATATAACAATTCACTTTTCTTTACATCTATTAAGAAATCTCTAAATGCTCTATCCTTAAGGCTTAATATTTCTTTCATATTTTTCCTATCTATAGGAATTATTTCTTTAAATTGAGAATATTTAACCAATAAGTTTTCTTCTCCTGTATTATAGTTTAAATATGTTGCAAGATATATTAGTCTACTTATATTAGCTCTGCTTATATTTACTTCATTAAATAATAATTCATTTTTTACATAAGCACAAAATACAAAACCTCCTAACTTAAAATTATGATATGGTAACTCCTTTTTACTATTCATGATAGCTTTTTGTTCTGGTGAAAAACTTCTTTTTCTCTTACCAATTTCAAGTACTTCACCTCTTTTCATCCCTCGATGTTCTACTACTTCTCCAGTTCTCTTATCTGTAACAATAATGTCTTTTATAAATTCATTTCCACTTATTATAAATACTACCTCCTTTCATTTTTTTTAACAAAAGTGCTACCTACACTTTAAAAAGCCTATTTTTCCTATACTAAAAACGATGTTTCTTAAAAAAAGATATTATAAAAGTGATAGCCCAATCGCAAGATAAAAAACATCTTGCAATTGTTCTTAGCAACAAGTTGCTTCAGAAATTTCATTACCCTCTATGTTCTATCCATGTTTTAAGTATAACATATACCTTCTTTGTTCTCAATAGTTTTTTTAAATATCTACCCAAATTTTCTTGAGTAGATATTTTCATTTAATCTGGCATGTTATTAAATATATTTTTAATAATAGGATTTTCTTTTTTTATATCTTTTTTCTCTTCAGTAACAGTTGTTTCTTTATTTATTGTATATACACCATTACCTAAACATTGTTTTAATAATTTATTTTCTTCTTGAAGATTCTTCCACTCTAATATTATTCTTTCCAAAGCTGTATTTCTACTACTTATATTTTTATCACTCTGGTATTTTTCTATTTCATCAAATATATCTTCTTCTAAATAAAAACTAGATGATTTTTTCATATAATATCACTCCTAGAATTGTTCCATACCTACTTCAAATAGTCCTTTAGCTGTAGCCATTTGAGCATCTTTAGAAACTTTGAATCTATTATCAAATGTCATATGTAATGCAGTACCTCCACTTACATACACATCCATTTCGTCTATATTTTTCCACTTAGAAGCTATTCTTTGAGCTGTACTTTCAGATGCCATAATATAGGCAACCTTTTTAAGTTCATCATAATCATTAGAACTATCTATCTCATTAAGCTCTCTTATTATTCCTCTATCTTTTAGTTGCTTTTGAACCATTGTTAATGCATCCTGATTTCCAGCCTCTAATGTATCTGATAGTTTATCATTAAATACAAAACCTTTTTCAAAGAAAGACATCTCAGTACTTCTAAAACCTATTGAAACCATGCCAACCGCTTTATCTTCATTTACTTTTCCTTCTAATGTATGAAATAATGCAGCGTCTCCTTCTCTAAAAATTGATATATCAGATATTTTTATTTCTTTATGTCCACCCTTTATTTTATCTTTTACTTTAAATGTTTTACCTTTATATGTGTCTACAACTTCTTTTAATGTTGTTTTCCTAAATGATTTATATGGAACGCCCATCATTAATTTTACTTCATCAGCTACAGCTATTTCATTAAGAGCAGCAGCAACTAATATTCTCATTGTAAAAGATACTTTAGAATCATCAGAATTTCTTATAGGTGTTATACTTTCTTTTTCTGCTAATGAACCAACAAAGTAACTTACACTTTCAAAATCTATGTATATTGGATTTTCATATTTCTCAAAATCTATGTTTCTTCCATCGCCAAATACTGATTTAAACAAACACTCTTTAACCATTCCATTATACTTACTATATCCTTTTACATATCCTCTTCCTATATCTAAGCCTATAACTTGGTAATTTTCTTCCATTTTCATTCCTCCTAAGTAAATATTTACTAAATATATTATACCATACAAACAATTAATAATTGCATTAAATTTGCACAAAAATTCAACTATAAAATGACATTTTTTATTTTTACATTTAAATTTACATTACTTATAAACCATTTTTGATTCATATATAAATCAACAATCTATTATATAAATTTTTTAGTTTATATTTAAATTAAAATCAAACCATTTATGAACTAGTGAATTAGTTTATTTAACCATATTATCTGTATTTCTTTTAAGTACAAACTTTAGTTTTCAGCAAAATATTGAAATTTATTTTCTTGCAGACAACATTTTAATTCTAATTTAATAAATCTCCTTATATTTCAAGTTGTTTTTTGTATTTAATATTCTTATATGTTTTAGTTGTTTTTATAATAATTTATACATACACTTTTAATTTGTATTTTCCTTATTGAGAGTATAATTTAAGAATAAAAATCTAAGAAATGTCTTTAGACAGAGTTTGATTTTATGTGGAAAATATAGAATTATTTCGTCTGTAAATCCGTCTGTAATTTTTTTGAACTGTGGAAATGAAAGGACTACACATAAAATTCCACTGACAAATAAGCCACTTTCCCTAAAATACCCCCTACCCTATTTTAAGTTTATTTTATTATGTTAAACATCTTATTTTCTTTATTTAATTAATAAAAGTAATACTTTTATCTTATTTTAGAAATCTATGTTTTTGTCAGTAAAAAAAGACATAAAAATAAGTATTCTATGCCATTTTTCTAAACCTTAGTAATTTCAACATATTTAATAACAAATATCATCATTTTGTCAGTAAAATGTCAGTTATTAGTTTTATCTATGTCATAAAAGGATTACAATGACTATGTTTTATTAAACTTATATAGCGTTCATAATTGTATAATTTTTTATATTGTATAGAAATTTTTATTATAGATTAGAAAGTCTTATAGACATTAATAAGACATCATTCAAACATCAATTCAAACACTATTCGGACATCACAACGTCAATTAGACATCACAACTTATAACTGTTGATATAACTACATTTAAACAAATATATAAATAATATACACTAAAATCATCACATTTATACTTGCAATATCGTAGTGGTTAATGTTATAATAATCTTGTACCAAATTTTAACAGGAAGGGGGGACAATAATGTGGGTAAGCATAGTAGACGTATCAACAAAGTTTTAACATTAAAGATAGTATTTATTATTATCTTTAATACAGTAAGTGTTATTAGTTCTTTAATAACTATCTATTGTTTTATTAATAAGTAAAACAATGAGCCTATACAAGAGTGTACCGACTCTTGTATAGGTGATACGTCTACTATATATTATAACACATTTAAACAAACTATGAAAAGAGATACTAGAACATGTATATTGTATGGTATTGGTTGTTTAATAGTTATTATTGCATTAATAATAAACATTAAACGCTTGTTTTAGGAGGTGAATACTAATCAATGAAATTAGATTTATTGAAACAATATAGACTTGAAAGAGGACTAACACAACAACAATTATCTACTTATATTGATATGTCTTATAGAAGTTATTCAAGTAAGGAGAATGGACAAAGACCTTTTTACATTGGAGATTTAGAAAAGATATTTGACGTATTGAATTTAAGTGACGAGGAAATATTAAGTTTGTTAGATAGAAAAAATGTATAGTATAACACTCAATAGACTAGGTTTTAATATATCTAGTCTATTTTTATATCGCAATATTTTGCCGAAATTTTAGTCATGGCTTTATTGACATATAAGACTTGACATATAAGTCATTTTTGTGTATAATGTAATTAAGGTAAGAGTTAAATCTTATCTATACAATTTAATATTAGGGGGTGACGTTATGAGAATAACTAAAGACAAAATAAAAGAGCTAATCGAGTTGGTAGCACAACTTGAAAAGCTCCTTGTCCAAGTTTTTAAATCACTTGAACATATTTTGATTTCTTTATGTTCTTGTATCGGTTGGCTATTAATACTTATGTACATAGTTAAAAATTAATAACCAATACAATATACCTATATAGATACATTTTTATAGGTATATTGTAACACACCTAATATTAAAAGTAAATGAGGTGATGACATGAGCCAACATGTTAAAACTACGTTGCAAATAGTAAGGATACTAGGTTTATTGTTCTTCTTATATTTTGCACTTAAAGCAATGTATATTGTTTATCTTTAATATCTTTATTGAGTTACTTATACATTAAGTAACTCCTTTTTGTTATAATACTAATGAGGTGATAACATGAAATTAGAAAAATTAATTGATATAAGAAAAGAAAAAAAATATTCTCAAGAGGATATTGCTAGAATGTTAGACATATCTTTAAGAAATTATCACAGAAAAGAAAAAGGAGAAAATCAATTTACAGTAAGTGAACTTGAAAAAATATGTAACTATTTAGATATAGAACCAAATGAACTACTTGACATATAGTAGTTCTTTTTTTGTATAAGTTATCCACAGGAATCCATGTTATAATATTAAGACATCAATAAAACATATAGAAAAGAGGTCTAAGTATGGATACTTGTATAATCAATTTATTAGAAGAATTAAAAACTGATATTAAAGAAATTAAAACCTCACAAAATAAAATAAGTACGGATATTATTGAATTAAAAAGTAATCAAAATAAAATAATAAATCAAATTGACTTATTGAAACTAGTTCAAAGTACTAGTAATTCAGATGATAACATTAGTATGAAATCAGTTGAAACAGCTATATTGAAAATGGAAAGTAATACAAATAAATTCAATGATAAGTTATCTATTTTAGAAAGTATAATTATAAATAATTGGAAGGAACTTCTTGAACTTAAAGGATTTGAATAACAAGTAATAATTTACTTGTATTTTTTTACTTATGGCAGTATAATCTAATTAAGGTAGTACTTAACACTACCTTATACAATTTAATATTGGGGGGTGTCTTAAATGATAACCAAAGACAAAATAAAAGAGCTAATCGAGTTGTGCCACCAACTTGAAAAGCTCGTAGTTCAGATGATTAAATCAGCCGAACAAATACTTTTTGCTTTAATCTCATTTATAGGCTTGTTATACATATTAATAGATATGATTAATAACTAATAACAAGCTACAATATACCTGTAAATAGTATATTATAGGTATATTGTAACACACCCAATATTAGAATTACAAGAGGTGATATAATGAAGCTTAATAAGTTAAAAGAGTTAAGAGAACAAAAGGGTTATACTCAACAAACATTAAGTACTAAGATGGGTATGAGCATAAGGGCATATGCTTATAAGGAAAATGGGCATAGAGATTTTTCAGTTGAAGAACTAGAACAAATATTATATTACTTAGATATAGACGCAAATGAATTATTAGAACCACATAAAAAATAGACTAGATTATAGCTAGTCTATTTTATTACAACAACATATTGTACAAGCCATTTAAATCCATTCTAAGTATGTTTCAATACGGTTGCTTTATGTTTGTACCTTTATATTTTAGAATCGAATATAAAAAATAAGCTAGACATATATACTCTAGCTTAAAGTAGTTTCTTTAATGTGTTGACTTGCTCTTGAACTATCGTTTTACTCTTAGTGTCTAACTCTCTATAATTATTTAATAGTTGTTTTTCTTCTTCTTCTAGTTGTATATTCTCTCTATTATCTGTAAGACATAATATATAATCTATACTTACATTGTATATATTAGATAATTTTATAAGTGTCTCATTGTCAATTTTTCTTCTGTTTGTTTCATAGTTTTGTATTGTTACATAATGTACACCTAAAAGTTCTCCCACCTGTTGAGTTGAATATCCTTTTTCTTTTCTTAGCTCTCTCAATCTATTCATCAAATCACCTCTTAATTCTAAATATAACATATTATAAATTTAATTACAATTGTATTCAAAACGGTATGTTTTATATACAACATTACTTAAAACAAATCGTTTTGTTTATTTATATTTTATATTGACATTCAAAACAATTTGTTTTATAATTAAATCATAGCAAAGGAGAACAAGAAAACACTGAACCACCTCTCACAGAAGTAACAGGCGAAGAACCTTCTTAAAACTCTAGCTAATAAATCATACTAGTTGGTGAGGTGTTCCCAACACTAGATATTAAATAAGTAAATTAATAAAGGTTTCCAATTAAAGCCTATAAAAAATTGAGGTATCAACTTAGTTGCTCCTATAATGGCACTCAATACAATTTAATATGACATAGCAGTTGTGAGGTACTGCGTTATCAAAAGTACTAAAGATTGAGCATTAAAATTATAGTTTGTACTGCTTGACACCTACATGGTTATAAACTATCTAACATTTACTAGAGTAATCTACCTTAGATTTTTTTAGTAAGTGTTGGAATACAACGCTTAAATTATGATATAATAATAAAATAGGAGTGTGAACGGCATGGATGAAAAAATATTAGAACTATTACAGGAAATACAAAATGATATTAAAGGAATGAAACAAGATATCAGCGATTTAAAAACTGGACAAGTTGAAATTAAAGACGACTTAAAAGAAATAAAAGGCGATATATTAAAATTAGACATAAAGGCAGAAGATACAAAAAGAAGTATAAAACTTATGCAATTAGACATTAATAAAATAGAAACTATTACTAACTATAATCTGAATGACATTGCAACACTTAAAGCAATTAAATAGGAGTGTGAACAGTATGGATGAAAAAATATTAGAGTTATTACAAAAAATGGATACTAGATTTGACAGAATCGAAAATAGACTAGATAGTATGGATGGTCGTTTTGATGGGATTGAAAACCAACTTAGTGATTTAAAAGAAGGTCAAGAAGAAATTAAAAAGAAACTAGACTTAACTTATAATCAAGTTGCTAGAAATATGGAAGGCATAACAGAAGTTGGAGAAAAAATAGACACTTTAAAAAATGACATGAACTTTGTAGAAATGGCTACATCTAAAAATTGGAATGAAATAGCAAAGTTAAAATCAATTAAATAGCAGTACATAAAAAGACATCTTTAATTTAAGGTGTCTTTTATATAACTCTTTAGTATGGTATTATTATAGAATAATGATATTCTTGGAGGGAACAAAATGAACTTAGATAGATTAAAAGAATTAAGAGAAAGCAGAGGATACACGCAACAAATGTTAAGCACATACATTAATATGTCGACTTCAACTTATAATGATAAGGAAAAGGGTAAAACATCATTTAAAATTGAAGAACTTGAAAAAATAGCTAAATTGCTTAAATTCACTAAAGAAGAAATATTTGAATTACTCGACTTAGACTAATCGAGTAAAATAAAAAATAAAAATCCGAAAAACACGTTGACAATATTCGTATAAGAATATATAATTAAAGTATCAAAACAAATATAGAACTAAATCTTAATCCGAAAAATACTATTTAAAAATTCGTATATGATAGTACATTAAAAACTAAATACGACATAGCAGTTGTGAAATACTGCATTATCAAAAGTACATCAGGTATTTAGTAAAATAATTTACGGATTGTTTTATTAAGTACTTGAATATAGTACTTACATTCATGTTATAATAATAAAAGGAGTGTGGTCGTGATGGATGAAAAGATATTAGAATTATTACAGGAAATGCAAGGTGGTATCAAAGGTATACAAGGTGAAATCAAAGGAATTAATACTAGATTGGATGGTATGGAAAACGACATTAAGGATTTGAAAACTGGACAAGTTGAAACCAACAACAGATTTGACAGTATTGATAAACATTTTGATATAGTAGAAACTCAATTAAAAGAGAATACTCAATTACTTAAAGCTTTAGAGCATAAAGCAAATGTAAGCAAAGCAGAACATGACAAAATGTCCTTTGATATTCTTAATATTCAAGGTGATATGACTGAAACAAAAGAAAATATACAAGAAGTTGCTAACAAGTTAAACACCTTAGAGACTGTTACAATAGATAATTGGAAGGACATAACAAAATTAAAAAGAATTAAATAGCGTACATAAAAAGACACTTGAATTTGAGTGTCTTTTCTATAAGCTCTTAGTATGGTATTATTAAACAATAATATCATTGGAGGTATAACGAATGTATGAGCAGAGAAAAGCAAAAGTATTATTTACTACAAGTGGAGGAACTGCAAGCAAAGGTTCAGTCACAAATAGAATAACAATTCCTACTAATTGGGTTAAACAAATGGATATAACTAAATTAGATAGGGAAGTTACATTGACTTTTGATGGTAATAAAATAATAATAGAAAAAATAGACGAGTAGATGCAAAATCTACTCAAAAAACACTTGACTTATTCGGACAGAATGTATTATAATAAAAATATCAAAACAAATAAAATTTTTAACAAAACATTCGGACAGAATAATATAAAAAGGGGGATATAAAAATGCTAAATATATATATAACTAACTTAGGGAAATATAACGAAGGTGAAATAATGGGTAAATGGATTGATTTACCAATATATGAAGAAGATTTGGTGAAAGTATTGAATAGTATAGGTGTTGATGAAGAACATGAGGAATATTTTATCACAGATTATGAGATAGATGTCGATATAGAAGGATTAGATATAGAAGAATACAGTAATATAGGGCAACTAAATGAATTAGCAGAGAAATTTGAGGGGTTAGAAGAATATGGAATTGAACAACTAAAGGCTTTACTTGAAAGTGGGCGTATTGATTTGGATGACATACTTGAAGGTGATATTTGTAGCTTATTATCTAATTATACATTTGTACAACTTGATGATTCATCATCATTAGATGATGAAAACTTAGGATATAGTTACATAGAGGAAGTATATTGTGGTGACTTATCTTGTATAGAAAATATTTCTTACTATTTTGATAAAGATATGATTATCGAAGATTTAGACGAAGAAAATAAAGAATGTTATGAAAATATGACGGATATTGAATTTGTAGAGAACTATATTGAAGACTTAGGTCAGGAAACACTTGAAAGATACTTTGACTATGAATCTTATGGAAGTGATTTACGTTGTGATGTTGTTTATATAGCATCAAATTATTTAGCTATAATTGCTAAGACAAAAAAGTTTTAGGGCGTTCTTTAAAAACGCCACTCCAATAAAAAATTGAAAGGGGAATAAATTATGAAAAAATTAATAATCAAGATAAAATCATTGTTTAAAAAGGATTTAGATGGAAGCTATTGGAGCAATACAGAAAGTATTATATTGAAATGTGGAACCAGTGAACAACTAGGATTATTAAAACAGGTTAATAAATTATAGGAGGTAATAATTATGAAATACATTTCAAGTCTAGGGATTTATATTACAAAATTAGAAGATTTAAGAGATAAAATTGATGATGATTTATACAACTGGATAGAAATACATCAAGATACAGAGGGGTACAAGGATAAATTTGAAGAGTTAAAAGAAGAGTTTGATTATTATACAGATATAGCAAAATCTAACGATATATGTTTTTTAGAAATATCATCATTGTTAGAAAGTAGTATTAAAATTTTACATCAACTTGAAGATTATATAATTGAAACTGATAGATTAAATAGGAAGAAAATTCTATCTTTTATATCTTCTATGAACTTAAAAGAAATAGAGGAAACGATTGATTGTAAATAAAATAGGAGGGTAATAAAATGCTAAATTATTCTGAATATATGACGGCAACAGATTTAATAAATATATGTGACCTTTTAGAAGGTGAAACAATAGGAGAAGCAGGAACTTATAATTCTTTAAGTACTAGACTGGGAAATTTAATCGGATTAGACTGGTCTTTAAAAGGAGAAGAATTGAGACAGCAATTAATACAAAATATTAATAATATGATGTATTTAGATAGTGAGAATAAAATGCAATATAAAGAATTTTAAATAATTTAAGTAAATAAAACAGTTAATTTATAGGAGGAAAATAAAATGAATAAGATGCTTATATTTTATGATGAAGAAGGATATCCAGTTTTTCAAGCACTTGTAAGAAACGTAAAAAAATATACTAGACAAAATATAATATTTGAATTGGTAGAAGATTATATTAAAAATAATATAGATGAAATTGACTTAAAAAGTGATGAAATATATAGTAGTGTAAGTTGGAAGGTTTGGACTATATCAGACGCAGGAATATATAATACCTTATTTGATTTAAAATTAGATTATGATAGCTTGATTGATAATAAGGAAAGTAATGTAGATATAGAAGGACATAATGAGAAAAATTATAATACAGGAAATCGTAATGCAGGACATAGTAATACAGGAAGTTATAATACAGGAAATCGTAATACAGGACATAGCAATAAAGGAGATTCTAATACGGGACATGGTAATAAAGGAGATTGGAATACAGGAGATTATAATACAGGATGGGGGAATACAGGAGAATGGAATACAGGAAATCGTAATACAAGATATAACAATATAGGAAATGATAATACAGGAAGTTATAATACAGGGAATTGTAATTCTGGACATAGTAACATAGGGGATAATAACACAGGATATTGTAATTCAGGAAATTACAATACAGGAAATTATAATATAGGAAACTGTAACTCAGGAGAATGGAACATAGGAGATTATAATGCAGGTGTATTTTGTACAGATGTTCCAAAAATTAGGATGTTTAATAAAGAAACCGATTTAACATATGAGGATTGGATGAATAGTGAGGCACGAAATATTTTAAAAAGAAATAGTTATTTAACAAAATGGATTCGCATTGATGACATGACAGAAGAAGAAAAAGAAAATAATCAAGGATATGAAATTAATAATGGTTATTTGAAAGTATTTTCTACATTCAAAGAGATGTACAAAGATATGCGGGATAGTCTAACTGATGAAGAAAAGAAAATTATTATGGATATACCTAATTTTGATGTTGATATTTTTAAAGAGATAACTGGAATAGAAGTAATTTAAATTAAAAATAAAGTAATGAATATAAGAATATAAATAAAATTCAACTTTTAAGTTGATATAAAATATTAGGAGGATATAAAAATGAAAAAAATATTATTATTTGAAGGTGCTGGGATGGATATCTATGAAGATGGTTCAGATGTTGGAAATCACAGAATTAGAACTGCTTTTATAAATGATAATGGAGATAAAATATATTTAGAATTAGGTGGTAATTTACAAAATTGTAAAACTTCAAAAAGATTTGGGTGGTATACACATATTGACCATTGTTTTAACTTAAGCGTATCGACTGATGAAAATGTTTCAAGAATAAAATTGAATAACACATTTTTTAAGGGATATTCAAAAAGGGACTTAACAAATTATATAAATGAAAATCTCAATTGTAAGTTTGATACTATAGAGGTTTTAGACTGGATGGAAGGCTATAGAGTGCATGAGAGTAGAAGTGAATGTAATTTGATGGATAATCATAAATTAAATAGAAAAAGAACTATAGCAAGAAATAAAGCATATGAAAAAATAGATAAAGAAATAATGGAAAAATTAGGAGAAAAATATTCTAAAATAAGTCTTTATTCTATGGATGAGAACTCTATAACTATTAGATGTTATACATATGAAAAAGATTTATATAAAATAGGCATGAGTGAAGATAATAGATTATTAAAAATACCAGTTAATTATTAGATTAAAAAATAAATGGGAAGAAATTTGAATTGAGAATAAAAACATTTAAAATATTAATTTTAATAAGATATTTAAATTATCAAATCTCTATTATTATATGCATATTACTATAGATTAATTGATAATGATATTTATTTGATAAAGAGATTTTAAAGAGTACAAAAATTTAAAGGCATAAATACATTAAGATGATTTTCAAACAGCTTATATAGGCTTGTACGAAGTCATAATTATAAACTAGGAGGGTATAAAAATGAAATTTAAAAATACAGTTATGGGAATGTTGTTAGGTTTAATTATTGTAGGAGTTACAGGAGTAACGGAAGTTAAGGCTGCTGAATTAGATAATTTTTATGTAGAGCCTACAGATAGAGTTGTAGAAGTTTTAGAAGATGAAAGTATAATTCTATATGATACTAAAGAAAAAGTTTATAATTTCTATCCTGTATGTTTAGGTGACTGGAACTATAGCTTTGACAATAAAGAAGATTTAGATAACGCAGTTGCAACTTACAAAGAGTTATCAAGCAATGTAAATCATTCAAGTAATGTATATGTGGTTAATAAGTTAAATGACAATGGAAACATTAAAGTGTTTCTAAATGATGGAAGTTCAATTGTTTATATAAAACAGGATAATAAATATTACTTTTATCCTTCTTGTATGGGTGACTGGTATTTAACATTAGATAATAAAATTGATTTAAAAAATTGTATTAATACTTATATAGAATATTATTATTCCTTGTCAACTGGAGGTGGCACAAATGAATAATAATGATAAGTTATCTATATTAAATCAATTGGAATACATAGAAAATGATATTGATGCAAGAAATGAAATGATTGAAAAATTTAAGGACTTATTGGTCAAATATCCAAAGAGTAGAGATATAAGAAGATATATAAAACAACAAACTCAATTTTTAAATGGTATTAGATATATATATGATAATTTAGATATTTTGAAGAATATGGTAAATAATGACAAGAAGCGAGAACGTTACTAGACATAACAATGTCTACTGAATGTAAAAAGGGATTCATTTAATAAATACAAAGTTATTATGTCAATTTTTAATTAAATTGTAATTTAACATAAAAAATGTAGTTACTATTTGAAAACTTATAATAACTACATTCAATAATTTAAAAAGGGAGATGGAAAAAGTGAATGAATTAAAAATCAAAGGAAAACAAAAGTTTATGAATTTAGAAATACCAGTTATAGAGGGTGGTTTTGGTGAAGATAAAAAATGTATGACGGATAAGACTATATCTGAAATACATAATCAACCTAATAGAAAAATAAGGGAGAGAATAAAAGACAATATAAAAAGATTCAAAGATGACATAGATTATATAGATATTAAACGTGTCCTTGAAACGGACACGTTGATAGAATTAGGTTATTCCAAGCAATCTATAACTCAAGCTGATAATATATTTTTATTATCTGAAAGAGGTTACTCAAAATTAATTAAAATAATGGATACTGATTTAGCTTGGGAAATACATGATAAAATAATGGATGAATACTTTACTATGAAAAAAAAGTTAAATGACCCTTTTGAAAACTTATCTCCAGAGTTAAAAGTTATAATCAAACTAGAACAAAGACAGGCAGAACTTGAGTCTGGTCAACAGGAGTTAGAAGAAAAAGTTAATGTCCTATATGATTTTTCTACCATAGACTACAATCAACAAGAAACTATTAGAAGTTTGGTAAATAGAAGGGTAATACAAGTATATCAATGTTTAAATTTTTCAGCTTATGAAGATGCTAAATTAAGAAAAAGAGTATACTTTTCACTATGGAAAGATTATAGAAAAAAATTTGGTGTTAATAGCTATAAAAACACTGCTAAAAAGAACTATGACAATGCAATTAAATTCATAGAAAATTGGGAACCTAATTATGATTTAAGTAATGAAATATATATGTTTCAAAAAGTTAAAAATATATAAGAATAATGATTGGAGATTATTATGATATATTATATAAAAGATATACATACTATAAGTCTATATGATGCTTTTAGATGGCATACAATGGGATTGTCATTCATTATTAAAGCTGGTAAATTTAAAGGTTTTACAATATAACTAAATAATTGAGAAGAGAATTATGATAACATTCTTTTCTCAATTAATTATCATTACCAACAAATAAAGTTCAAAAGATAGTGTAAAAGATAATACATTTTGTTAATATTAGTAATATAAAATAAATTTAAAAATGGAGATGAATATATTGATTGAAAATAAATTTATAGAAAAATTAAAATATACTAAAAACATACCAAACTCTTTGTATAAAGACTTAAGACATAACTTTTTATTTCATTCAAATAAAATAGAAGGAAGCACATTCACAAGTGAAAGTTTACAAGATTTAATTGAACACAACATTGTAAAGGGCGACCATACTTTAGATGATGTTATAACAACAGTAAATTCAAGCTATGTATTTGAAACTGTAATAGATACATTGGGTGAATACTTAACTGAAAAGTACATAAAAGATTTACATGGTCAACTTATGTATAATTCAAATATTCATAATATGGGGCTATCTGGTATATACAAAAAAATACCAAATAGAATAATAGGAACTAATAGTGTATTAGCCCAACCATTTGAAGTGGAACCAAAGATGTTAGAACTTATTGAGTGGTATAATAATTTAAAAGATATTACATTAAAAGACTTAGCAGAATTTCATTATAGATTTGAAATCATTCATCCTTTTCAAGATGGTAATGGAAGAATAGGAAGATTTATATTACTTAAACAAATACTTGAGAATAATTTGAAATTGATTATAATATCGAGTAATACTGTAGATGATTATAGACAGGCTTTAAAAGGTTGTCATAATGAATATTATAAACCTTTAGAGCAATATTTTGAAAGTTTAGATGACTACAAAGAAAAAAATAAAGATTTATGGAATTTTTAATTCTAGGAGAGGACTGTATAAATCAAGTAAAATCTGAATAATGAACAGTTATCACATTTATCGTGAAATGATTTTTATTTTATAAATTTATATAGGCGTTTGCTATTTTTCTTCTGGAAGATAGAAACGTCTTTTTTATTGATTAAAATGAATGTTATAATTATCTTTATACTATGAGAAAAGGACGTGATTTAATGAACATAGCAGATTTAGAAGATGAAATTATATCTCTTGTTGACAGTCAAAGAGAAGATGATTATTGGGACTTCAAGCAGTGTTATCATAAGAATAAAGCAGATTTATTACATGATATTATTTGCATGGCAAACAACAGAAGTAATCATGATGGTTATATTATTTTTGGTATACAGGATAAAACATTTAATATAATTGGTGTTGAAAAAGATGAACTTAGAAAAAACCAGCAAAACATTATTGATTTTTTGAAAAGTAAGTCATTTTCTAATGATACTAGACCTAAAATTAATCTAGTAACTTTGAATATATATCAACATTCTGTTGATGTCCTAATTGTCTACAACACCTTAGAAACGCCTTATTATCTTACAAAGGACTATAAAGATAATAATCGTACTGTCAGAGCAAATTATATTTACACACGCGTTGGAGACACTAATACAGATATAGATAAAAGTGCTGACAGTAATCATGTTGAATATTTATGGAAAAAGAGATTTGGTATTCACTTGACACCATTTGAAAAATTAAGATATATTCTATCAAAAAAGAATAAATGGAAAGTTACAGAAAATTTTAGCTATTACATACAAAATCCCGAATATACTCTGGTGAGGAATATTGATGATAACTGTAGATGTTCATCGGAATTCTATGCTTATAATATGACAGATACTAATGTAATCTATGGAACTATTAGTGTTAATTACTTTGGAACAAAATTATATGATAATCAAACTGTATCACTGGATGGCGGTAGATATATTACAGTAATACCAGAGTGGGGAACTATAAGTCAAGATAAATATCATCGTAATACCGATTTCTTTAAATATTTTGTAAAAGACGATATTTCATATGATTTACATAGATATCTTATTAACATGGACAGCTATGAAGCAGTTTATGCCTATAAAAAATTTATGGAAGTAGTCCTTTTATTTGAAAATGATTATGAAAAAAAGTGTTTTATCATGTATGTCGAAAGTAATTTGGATTTATTTGAAAATATTATATCTAGTAATAAAGATAATTATAATTATTTAGATATTGAATCACCAGAAAAAGAACAGGTCATTAGACGCTTAAAAGTGGCTAAAGCTCTTAAGGAAATGCAACTTAAATTTTATGATGCTAATAGGAGCAAAAATGAAGAAAGATAATGTGGATAGTATGTCTAAATATCTTTCAATTTTAGAAAAAATGATATTTCAAATTATATATTTTAATTAAAGAGAGGTTAAATTATGTTAGACAAATATATACTAATGTTTAAAGATATTTCTATAGGCGATTTTATTTATGATGAAGACAAAGATAAATTTAGTTTTAAATTGTATGATACAGTAGATAATATAAATTATTTGCCACCACTGTTATATGATTACACAGATTTGAGACTAGATTATCAGCCTAATGATAAAAATATAAGAGATTTTATAGGGGATAGAGTTATGCCAGAAGAGAGACATGGATTGAATAGTATCTTGGAAGGTCTTGGATTAGATTTCTATGACCCTTGGGAGATATGTAAAAAATGTCATGGTTGTTCACATGAAGACTATTGGTGGCTTAAAAAAGAAGGTGATAATTTTAATTGGAGAGAATATCATCAAATTAGTTAATAGTGATTAAAATAACCATTTTAGAAGGAGAAAAGATGCTTAAAACGTTATTTGTTTCATTAGCAATTTGTGTAATTATAAGACTATCTATATCAACATTTAAGAAAGCTTTGAACTTCTTAAATATGTTTAAAAGCAAGAAAGAAAGTTTTGTTGCTTGGCTTATTTTAATTGTATCGAGTTTAATTATATACTGTTTAATAGATATAATATTGTAAAAAAATGATATAGTTTAGAAATATATGTAGATAAAAGATGGAATTAAAAGATGAACATAGTATGACAATCGTAATCTCATATAGTATACTTGTCTTAGAGGTGATTACATGACTTGGAATGATTTAAAAAACAATGATATAACATATATAGTTGAATATATTAATAGTAAGTTAAATAATAGTAAGAGCTTAACTAAAGTTGCCATAGAGCTTGGTGTGTCTGAAAGTAGTATAAGAAAATATCTCACTAAAAGAGGTTATAAGCGTATAAATGATGAGTATATATTTATTGGTGACAATAGTATGACAAAGGTAGTAAATAGTAAATCACAAAGTAATAATGATAATATATTTAATATGACAATAGAAGATGACAACAATCATAACGTAGTAATTGACAACCAATTTAAAAATAATATAATCTCTTTAGCAAAAGACTATGATAAAATACAAGATGTATTAAATTGGTTTGAGAACAAAGAAGATACAAATGTAATAGAGGTTGTACAGGATGGTATTAAAATTGATTTACCTTCAAAAGATGCTATAAGGACTACAGTTAGGTTGAATAAAGATGCATGGAATTTATTTGATGAATTTTGTGAAAAATTCAGAGAGTTTAATAAGTCTGATTTGATGAGCATGGCATTATTAGAATACATAAAGAAGTATGATAAATAAAAATGACAATAAAATCGTAGTTTTAATTTAAATAACCTCATTATTTTGAGGTTATTTTTTTATTTTCTATTTAAAACGGAGAAGGTAAATGTTATAATATATATATAATTAAAAAAAGGATGTTTGAATTTATGAATTATAATTTAAAAAATGAAAATGTATTATCAGAGCTATTACAAAATGAAGATGAAAAAACAAGGATTGGCATACTCAAAGTTTATAAAGTTTTAATATTTTGGTTTGCTAAAGAAGGAAAGCTTATTGAGAATGGAAATGACTATATTGTTGAAATAGTAGGTAATGATAAAGAAAAAATTGTAAAAGATATGAATCAAAATAAAACATACAATGCTATAATGGCTATAATTTTTAAAATTAATAAGATATTTAAAACTTTAAATTACGATATTCACTTTTCTAAACCAAAAAATTTAGTCGCTGAATTTGATTTATCAAAATACCTAACACAAGATGAAGTCCTTAAGGTATGTAGTAAGTTAACTAACGCACAAGATAAGTTTATAATTTATGCAGCTTTTTGTGGACTTATTGGTAAAGATGCTGAAGACATAAGGGGTATAAAAATAAAAGACATAGATTTAGAAAAAAGATTAATAAAGTTAAAGGATACAGAGTTTAGGCTGGACAAGTTCTTATTTGATTTTACAAAAGATACATTAGAACAAAAAGAGTATAAACAATATTTGGAGCAAGGCAGTAATGCTGCTGAATTTTATCTATTTAATTCTAATTCTGAATACTTAATTAAAACTAAACCAGATGCTAGATATGGAAATGGATTAAAAGAGATGGGATATTCAACAATTCGCAAAAGATTACTTATTATTAATGATTATTTAGATAATAAAGTACAGTTGAATTTCACTAATTTAAAAATTTCTGGTATTATGCATCAAATGCAGCTAAAGGAAAAAAAATATACTCAATCTGGATATTGGACTAATAAAAGCTTGAAAGAGTTTAAGGAGGATAACAATTTAAACTTCAAAATACAAGAAGTTCTATCTATTTATAAGCAAAAATATATTAAGGAGTAACCTTATGAGTAAAGATATTAAAGAAAACATAAGTAATGAACAAAAAGATTTAAATAAAATAAATTTAATCTATCATATTATATATGATAATGATAGATTTAAAATGATAACAAGAAAATATTTTGAAATTTTTAGATTAAAGGGTATGTCTGCTGAAGAAATAAGTTTAAAATTTGAAGAATTCCTATATAAAATAATTTATGATAAATTCAAATCTATATACTCAAGCACAGAAGTTAAAAAACTAAGAAGTTATGAAAATATGTCTTCATGGAAGTTGAAACAAAGATGGGCTAAAATGGCTCTTGATTCATTAGGAAAAAAAAGTAAAAAATATTTAAAAAATGAATTAGATACTGTTAAAAATGAATATATAAAAACTGGGAGAATCATAAGTGCTGGAGTGGAAACACCAGAAGAGTTATTAGATACAAGAAAAGACTTTTTAGAAAAATGGGCTTCTAATAACACATACAATATATGTGATTATCCATATTTACAGGAATTAAGTGAAAGTAAAATAACTTCTGCTTTTACTCATGATGTTCTTATTTGTATAACAGAAATTTTAAAGAATGAATATGATTTTGATATTAACAAAATAGAAATCAAAACTCCTCCACATTTAGCACCTGGTATATTCTTACCTATAACAAAAGGTAAAAAGCATACTCATATAAATGTTAAGAGAAATAAAGATTCTTATTTATCAGAGGATTATCAGGCTAAAAGTTTCTTAGGAGTACAAACTAATTTTTCTTATGAATTTTCATTTCATCAATCTTTAGATGATGTTGTTGAAAATTTAAAACTTGAGCTTATAAATCAAGAAACAGAAAAAAAAGCATTGCCTAAAATATATTTAGATAAACAAGACTTAGAAATAATAAGATTCGTATATACTTATAGTCATATGCACTCTTTTGCATTTTATCTTGGTGACTTAATTAAATATTTAGGTCTTTCTGATGGTAAGAATAATTACACTAATATAAAAAATAGATTATTAAAGTTACCTTATTATACTTTCTATGTAAATCAAGTCAAAGACACTGGAGAACTTAAATCTGAAATGAGTTTCAACTTATTTTCAAGGGTAATGATTTCAAAGGATGAAAATGATAGAGAATTTATAGAAGTTACAAAGTCTTTAATAAAAGAAGTTGAAAAAGTGAATACAGATATAATGTATAAAAATGAGTTGAAAAAGTTAACACTTGTACAATCTATTAATCTAGCTTATTTTTTAGAAGGGAAAAGATATACTTTAATCTCCTCTGGTGAGAATATTAGAAATAAAAGCTTTAGATATAATATAGAAGACATAAAATTTGATGTCCACTTAAGTAATAAAAAAACACTTAAACAAAATATGGATTATCTTGAAGCTGGTTTTAATGAAATAAAAGAAAACCAGTTTATAATAAAAGATTATAAAAGAGGATTATCACATTTTGATGTTTTCTTCTATGAAGATGTCGAAAAAAGAAAATTACTTATAAATAATACTATCTTATCCTTACCAGATTATATAGTTGATAAATAAAAAAAGCAAAAAGGCTATACCAGCTCCGTACTTCTGAAATTATTGGTTTTTTAAAAAAGCAAAAAGGCTATACCAGCTCCGTACTTCTCAAAAAATAGCCTTTTTTTGCTTGAAAATCATGTCGAAAAATTTTTTTTATTTCTAATTATCTCCATTTACCACAAAAAACTGTCTTTGTATTCCTTGAAAATAGTGATGTTCAGCAAAATGGCTATACCAGCTCCGTACTTCTGAAAACCTATTGCAATTACTATGTTTGACAAGAATGGCTATACCAGCTCCGTACTTCTGAAACATAGACATAAAACTAACTTTTGGGTAATATAAGTCTAAGTAAAAAAGTTTTATCCAAAGAATGGCTATACCAGCTCCGTACTTCTGAAATTATTGATTTTTCAAAGGAGAAAATTATGAGTATTAAATATAAAGATAAAGAATTCGTACTTGTAGAAAAAAAGAATATAAATGAATTAGATAACTCTAATATAAAATATATTGACCTAAAGGACAAGCAGTATTATGTGGTTACACAAGGCAAAAAACCTAAAAGATTTAACCTAGAAGATATTAAAAATATAAAAAAAGATTTAGATAA
The DNA here is from genome assembly GCF_020657855.1 of Clostridioides sp. ZZV14-6153. Taxonomy (NCBI): domain Bacteria; kingdom Bacillati; phylum Bacillota; class Clostridia; order Peptostreptococcales; family Peptostreptococcaceae; genus Clostridioides; species Clostridioides sp. ZZV14-6153. Next base: position 120,531 of record NZ_JAGWCZ010000011.1, read on the forward strand.
TGGCATAAGTTTAAGAAAGTGTGCAACAAAATGGAATTGTAGCACTAGGACTATACAGGATATAAAAAATAATATTTATTAATATGTAGAGGTATTTATTTACTTTATACCTCATTAGGATTATAATAATCATATATAGAAAGGAGGATTATAAAATGCAAGAATTAAAACCAGTTGCTAGAATATCAAAGTCAAAACTAAAAGATATATTAGATGTTTTTAAAACTTCTATAAGAAAAGTAGAAAAAATAGATTATTCTGCTTGTAATTCTTGTGTAATAAAAAATAATCCTTCTTTTGACAGTAATAAATTAAATGAATTCTGTTCAAATTGTCCCAAATTAAAAACTATATCAGAGTTTTCTTATGTTACAGAAAAGGAAACAGAACTAGGTACAATAGAGATTGTAACTAATAGAAATAGATGTATTGCTTTAAGTAAGAGTGCTATAAAACAGTATTTAGCATATCACTTTATAGTATCTAATAAAAATTATGTTAGAAAATCAGTATCATTCAGAAATATAGCTGATATATGCAATGTTTCTGTTGTTACAGCTAGACATAATCATAATGTATTATTACAAGTTGGATTAGTTTATTCCACAGAAATAAAAAGAGGTAAATTCGATATAGTCATAGATGAAGAGTACAAAAATCATCTTAAAAAAGAAGATGGTGGAAAAGGTTACTTGACTATGTCATTGGATACTTTAAATCACTTGTTAAGTTTTGAAAATGTAAATGAGTTAAAACTTGAAATTAAAAAGTTAATTTGGGCTGATGCTAAAGGAAGTAAGTTAGGTAAAAGAATACGATTCAAAAAAGATAATCTTATCTCTATACTTCCAGAATACATAAAGAAATCAAACAAGCGTACAGAAGTCTTTTTAAGAAGTTCTAAAACTTTATTTGATATAAGTAATGATACAATAGATACAAAGCGTTACGAGACGAAAGAAACTATCTCAGAGAAATATACAGAACCAATTAGAATACAAATCTCAAAATTCTTCGATGATACTGGTTGCTCTTTAAGTTCTAATTATAGTAAAGTGTTATCTCAAATAAATTTAGATAGATATAATTTATTTGAAGAAGATTTAAGAAGCAAATTAGAGGTGGAAAAAGATATTATTATAAATGATTTGGTTGGATTGTCGGTGCAGTATGGAGTTAACAGAGTTTTAGCAGCACTAGATTATATGTTTAATAAATATACAATTGATGAAGAAGATACAAATTATAATGAAATAAATAATCCTGGTGCATTTATAAGAACATTGATTGTTCAGAGTATAAATAAGAATGGAAGTTTAGCAATAGCAATTTAATACATGGAGTAGTTCAAAAAATTTGATTTTGGCTACTCCTATTAGTGTTTGTATTCAAATTATAAAATACTTAAATAGAGCTATAAAGAGTGTAAAATCTCTTATTGGCTCTATTTTTTATGCTTATTTTCATTAAATTCTATACACAATAGAAAGTTTTTTATACGTATATAAAACTTAATTTTCCATTATAAAAATATAATTATATAAATTAATAAGAAACTTATTAAAAAAAAATAAGAATACATCTACAATATATTCTTATTCAAACTTATATTTTGTTATATTCATTGTAATTACTTTGATGTATAGTTTTTTCTTATTTTCTAATTATTGAATTTAATTTTTGTATTAATTGCTATTAGTAATTTCTGTATTAAACTAATGAATAAGTGATAATTATGAAACTTATCTTACAAAATTATAAAATATCAAATATATATTGCATTAAGTAATAACGTTCAAAGTGTTATATAAATATATGTTATTGCTTTTTATTTGCTTTATTTTTACAAATTATCCCATAAGTATACTATAATTGTCTTGAGGAAAATAATCATATAGAGGGAGAAATTAGGAGATGGATAGATTTGAGATATTGAAGTATCTAGAATTTGATGTTTGGCATTCAGAATGGCCGTTAGAGCTTCTCAAAGGGGCTATAACAAAGGATAATGCTACTGGTAATTTATTATTACAATTAAAAATGTGCAATATATCTGATAAGGATATAAAGTCTGTATATTTTAAAATAGAATGTTTTAATGATGCAGGAGATTTAATAGATAACAATTTAAAATATGTTTATCAAGATATAAACATTAAACCACATGAATGTCTTGGTGATGATATTGCTATAAAAATAAATGATAATAAAACAAGAGCAATAAATATTGTATTAGAACAAGTAGTATTTTCAGATAATGAAGTTCATAAATATGAAAGAGAAGAAGGTTTAATTATACCTGAATTAGATAAAATAGAATTGTTAAATATAGAATTATTAGAAGAGCTTAAAAAAGATTATGAAGAATATGATTTTCAATATGAAATTAAGTATATGCCTAATATAATAGAAAAAAAAGCATGGAGTTGTTGTTGTGGAAAAATAAATAAATTAGAAAAAAATAAATGTGATAATTGTAAGAGAAGTAAAATACTGCAAATAAAAAAGATAAATAAAAATTATTTAGAATCTCTTTATAAAAAAAGCCTAAAGAAGAAAAAAGAAATAGAAATAAAACTTGAAAAAGATAATAGACATAAAGAACATAAATTAAAGAACATAAATAAAAATAATAGAAGAAAATCAATATTATTAATAAGTATATTATTAATTTTTATTATTTTTATTGGTAAAAATATTATTAATAAGCATGCTTTTTTAGATGAAATAAAGTATAAAAATGAATATAATAAAAAAATATCTGTAGAAAAAGATAATGTATATATGTTAAAAAATAATGGAAAAGTAACACATAGAAAAGTGAATGGTGAAAGTAGTTCTATACCTGGTTGGGAAGATATAATATCTATAGCATCATATGATAACTCAATAATAGGATTAAAAAAAGATGGTACAGTTGTTTCTAAAGGTCTTGGGAATTCAGATTCGGACAATATTAGTAAATGGATAGATATAATAGATATAGAATGTGATAGTGGAACTTTTATAGGATTAAAAAAGGATGGTACTGTCGTTGCTACTGGAAATAATGACTATGGTCAATGCAATGTGAATAATTGGTCTGATGTAGTAAGTATAGAAATAACAAAATCAACCATTGAGTATATGAAAAATACAACAGTAATAGGAATAAAAAAAGATGGAAAAGTATTACTCACAGGATATGATAGTCTAAATCATAGAAAAGAAACAGATAAATGGAAAGATATATCAAAGATAAAATGTGGGTCTTATGGCATATTTGGAATAAAGAACAATGGCACAGTAGTTGTATCAGGTAGTGCTTATGATATTAAGAATTGGAAAGATATAGTGGATATACATATTGGATTATGTGGAATAGTGGGTATTAAAAGAGATGGGACAATAATAAGCACAGATGAAAAGTTTAATGAAATCATTAAAAATTGGAAGGATATTATTTCTGCTGAAATAATAGATAATCATGAAGGAATTTCTATTGTAGGAATTAATTCAAATGGAGATATTTTAACATCTAGTAGAGGTCAGAATTTGGATAATATAAAAAGATTAGAAGATGTGGAATATATAAATTTTGATGACCCGATTGATGATTTTTTAGTAGGCATAAGAAAAGATAATGTAATTTTTATAAGAGGAATAAACAATACTATAGATGAAGAATACAATGAAGAAATATAAAAATAAATATTTTAATTTGGAGGGATAGAAAATATGAAAAATTACATAGCAAGATGTTTATCAAATATGGGAGTATTGTTGGCAGGTATACAAGTATTAGCAGGTATAATAATCATGTGTCAAAAAGTAGAAGTTCCATATAATTACCTATCAGATACTTATGAACAGTATAGTCCTATTATGATTGGTATTGGTGCTGGAGTGATAGTTAGTGGAATAGTTATATGTTTAGTTTTAAAAGGATTGGCAGAGTTAGTTGAAAATTCTACTAATCAAATGGAATATCAGAAAGGGATATTAACTCTATTGAAAAATAACAATGGTATTATTAATGAATATGAAAATATTAGCAAAGTCAAGCTAGAAAAGCAATTTACAAATGAAGAATTACCAAGACTATAGACAAATATAAACCAGTTCAATATGAGCTGGTTTTATTATATTCCAATAGTAAGATTGCATGTATTTATATATAAACTTATTATTATAATACAATAAAATTGACTTGTCAAGTGATTTATGGTATAATATAAATTATTAGATAGTAAAAGCATTGTACCTAAGTTGCAATATCTAAAGTCCAGTTCTGGAGGTATAATATATGTATAAAATTGGTGAAAATGTAATGTATCCAAAAGAAGGAGCATGTTATGTGAGTGATATTGTAACAAAAGAAATAAACCATCAAGAACAAAAATATTATGAATTAATGGTTATTTTTAATAGTAGTCTTAAAATTTCTATACCAGTTAAAAATGCTAATAAGATTGGTGTACGTAGAGTTATTAATGAAGGTGAAATTAATAAGCTCATTCAAGATATTGATAAGAGCAATGATATATGGGTGTTGGATAGAAAAGAGAGATTTAAATTGTATGACAAAAAACTTAAGTCAGGAAATACATTTGAAATAATAAGGTTGATTAAAATGCTTGTAATACAAAACTCTGAAAAGAAATTATGTAGTACAGATAAAGATTTTTTAGTTAAGGCTCAGAAATTTGCCTTATCAGAATTAGCTGCTACTCAATGTAAATCTTATGAATCTGTATTGAAAGAGATGTCAGAACATATTTTAAACTAAAAATAACTAAACCAGCCAATAAGACTGGTCTTATTTTTTTTGACTAATAATTGATATTAATTGTGTCAAATCTATATAAAAAATATATAATATAATTATCTAATTACATATAAATACTAGATTTATTTTTTCTATTCTTAAGAGCTTCTTTAAAAATATTCTATTAAAACTCAGTGCTAACTAAAGTGCTGAGTTTTTTATGTAACAATAAATTATATTAATATAAAAATATATTCTACATACATAAAATGATAAAAAAACTATTTATAATACATTAAATTACAAAAAAACTAAAAAGGTATATGTCGAAAATATATAATATTCAATGACTATATACTTTAAGGAGTGATTTAATGATTATAATTATTTGTGAAAATGATGATATGCAAAGAGATATCATCTATGATTTTGTTAAGATATTTTTAACTAAAATCAAGATAAAACATTATGACATTTTAATGTTTAAGAATGGAGAAGAACTATTAGAAGAATATCCAAATAAAGTTGATTTAATTTTAATGGATATAAATTTAGGGGGCAGAAATGGATTTGATATTTCAAAAGATATTAGAAAATTTGATAAAGATGTAAGAATAGTTTTTGCAACTGCATCAGATAAGTATGCTATTAGAGGTTATGAGATAAATGCATTTAGATATATGATAAAACCAATATATTATAAAGAGTTTGAAAAATCTATGCTTGATTTTGCAATTGATTGGAGGAAAAGAGAGGCTATTATTACAATAAAAAGAAAAAGCCAAATAATAAAAATAGATGAGCATAATATTTTATTTGTTGAAATAGTGAATAGAAAACTAAGAGTTGTTACTAAGAATGAAGAGTATATAATAAATGATAAAATGGATATATTTGAAGAAAAATTGAAAGAGGATATATTTTTTAGATGTCATAAGAGCTATCTTATAAATTTACTAGAGGTAACTAATTTTAATTACAATTTTGCTTATTTAACAAGAGATAAAATAAAAATTAAAGTAGCTCCTAAAAAGACAAAAGAACTTAAAGAGAAACTAGCTGATGTTTTTAGTGAAATATTATGGTAAACCAGAAAGATTTGTTTTTAACAATCGAATGTATATTCTTAATAAAAATATGGATAAGAGTTATAATATTATTGTGTAGGAAAATAGGAAAAATATTAATATTTTTGAACATTTTGACATTAATTGTGATTTTAGTGTTGAATTTCTGTTAAAAAAATCTTATCATTTAATCAAGAAAATCTACTGTTATAGAGTAGATATATTGTTAATTATAAATAATTATTGAGATAAAATTTTTTGTTTCTATCAAGAACGAATGTTCTGTAAATAGGAATAGGGTGAGGGGATGTTTATTAAAGGATATTAGATTATTTTACTTATTTCATACTGCATATATGGGGGTTATATAATAATGAAAAAACAAGTAACAAAAGAAATACTTAAAATGCTAGAGAAAATGGATTTATCTTATTTACTCATAATCAAAAGTTTTGTATCTAAATTAAAATAGCCCTTATTGGGCTATTTACTAAGTTTATCAATTACTTTCTGTATAACTTCTCTTTCGTCATCAGTAAGTTCAGCAAATGTTAAGAATACTTTTTTTAAAAATTCATCATTGCTTGAGAATGTCTTACCCATCATTGCTGCTAATTCAATATCATCTATATTTTTAAACATTTCTCCATTTCCATTTCGCAACCAGTCCTCATTTACATTAAAAACTTCACATATTTGAAATATAAATCTATCTGTTAGCTTTCTTTCTCCTTTTTCAAGTCTAGAAATAGTTGTATCACTTACTAATAATTTTTCTGCAAATTCTTTTTGCGAGAGACCTAATTTAACTCTTAATTCTTTTAAATTTTCATTCATATTTACACCTCCTATTATATAGTATATTAAGAAAAATTGACAATGTCAATAAACTGAACCTGATAAGTTGCATAAAGCAAAAAAAATGATTGACAAATACAGGATGTGGTACTACAATGTAAATATACATAACGCAACTTTAAAATTGACAAACGCAAATAAAGTAGGAGGTGTATTGTTTGTATAATAGTACTGATAAAAAATTAATAAATTTATTTGAATCATTTAAAAAAATAGACTATACAGAACAAAGTTTAGTGTATTTTTTATCTTTAAGCTTTATAGTAAATAGAAAATGTTATAAAGATGCAAATTTATATAGTAGGAAAGGTGAATGTAATTATGAATGATTTAAATATCAAAGGAAAACAAAAATTCATGAATTTAGAAATACCTATTATTGAAGGTGGTTTTGGTGAAGATAAAAAATGTATGACAGACAAAACTATATCTGAGATACATAATATGAGAAATGCTGACATAAGAAGGAGAATATCTGATAATTTAAAAAGGTTTAAAAATAACATTGATTATGTAGATTTGAAACGTGTGCATGAGACGCACACGTTGATAGAATTAGGTTATTCCAAGCAATCTATAACTCAAGCTGATTTATCTTTTATCTGAAAGAAGTTACTCCAAATTAATTAAATTCATTTTATTGTACACGATTTCTCCATATATACATAACTGGTGAGTTATTTTTTTTAGAAGGTATTGAAATATGATAAATAAAACAATTTAAATGTTTTTAATTATTTCAAAGAGTAGAAATAACTACTCTTTGGAATAATTGTCACTTGAAGATAACTGAATATCTATTAAAGAATTAATAGTATCTTTACCTCTATTATCGAGCAATCTATATTTTCTTATAAGCTCAAGTTCTTTAATTGTAATGTTTTCCTTATTATCAGTATTAAAAAAAAAATTTGGGCTAACATCTAATATTCCACAAAGCAACTCTAAGATATTAATATCTGGTTTACTTGAATTATTTTCCCAACTACTAACAGTAGTGTTTCTTATTCCAAGTAAATTGGATAATTCGGATTGCTTTAACCCTTTGCTTTTTCGTGCTGATTTAATTTTATCACCTAAAGTTTGATTATCTATCATATTTCAACACCTCCTAATATAAATATACCATTAATTATGGAATTTGTAAATTAAAAATTCAAGTAAAATGGAATAAAATTCAAAAACTTATTGACATTCCTGTAAAAATGGAATATTATTAAAATAATCCAATAAAATTGAAGTTATAGGAGGCGTATTATATGGATATTTCAAGGAGATTAAAAAAGTATTTAATAGCAAATAAAATATCTGAAAAAAGCCTATCTGAAGTGACTGGAATATCTAGGACAAAATTAAAATCATCTTTGGATGGTGATAGAAAATTATCTTTTGATGAATTTGAATTAATTTTAATAGCAATTGATGAACCAGCTGACAAATTTGTAATTCCAAAAAAAATGAAGTATTAAAGAAAGACATTTAAGATGAGTTAGATAGTAAAGAAACACTTTAGAGAATAAAAAAATTAATTTATATAAAGGGGGAAATTAAATGAGTAATGTAATTTTAGTAAATGATAAAGAATTACAAGCAAAAGAATTTAAAGGTAGTAGAGTTATTACATTTAAAGAGATTGATTTTGTACATGAAAGAAAAGATGGTACAGCTAGAAAGAGATTTAATGACAATAAAAAATTTTTTGTAGAAGGGGTGGATTACTTCATCCTAAAAACGGACGAAGCAGTAAAATACTTTGGTATAATAGCTCCAAATGGTTTGAAGCTTATTACTGAAAGTGGATACTTAATGCTAGTTAAATCATTTACGGATGATTTAGCATGGAAGGTTCAAAGGCAATTAGTAAACAGCTACTTTAAAATTAAAGAAGAATTTAGATTACCAACTACATATAAAGAGGCATTAGAGCATATTTTAGCTAGAATTAAAGAAAATGAAAAATTACAAATAGAAAATGAAGAAATGAAGCCAAAGGTACAGTACCATGATAAAGTATTAAATCCTGAAAAATTAGTTACTACTACAGACATAGCAAAAGATTTAGGAATGACAGCACAAGGCTTAAATGTTTTGCTATATACGAATAAAGTAATATATCCAGTTAAAAAGAATGGTAGAGTGAAATGTTGGAAGCCTTATAGGGAATATCAATGGATGATACCTGAATATGCAGATTTTAAAATAAGTGAATATGATACACAATTAAAATGGACTGAGATAGGTAGAAAATGGTTGATAGAATTTGTAGAGAGTATTAAGAAGATAAGTTAAATTAAAAATTTAAAATGTACTTTGAAAATTGAATAGTTAATACGAATTTATATATTAACATGGAGGTAGTTAATGGAGGATTTAAAAATAGTAGAAGAAAAAGGAATTATCAAAATATATACAACTGATGAAGATGTTAAGGTTGTAAATGGTAGAGAACTTTGGGAAGGATTAGGAGTTAAACAACAATTTTCAGACTGGATAGAAACAAACTTAAGAAATGTAGATGCTGGTCAAAATGAGTTTTACCTTTTAAAAGGTAAAACCTCTAAACAAGGTGGAAGACCTACAGATGAATACATAATTAAATTAGAAATAGCAAAAGAAATTTGTATGATAGCCGGAATAAGTCCAAGAGCAAGTAAGGAACTTAGAGAAAATTCAAAGAAATATAGAAAGTACTTAATAGAGGTAGAAAAGAAATATCAAAAAATAAAAGAAACTTTAGATACTAGTAAGCTTAGTCCAGATTTACAAATGTTTAAGAGAATATTTGATACAGTAGCAAAACAAGAACTTGAACAAAATCAATTAAAACAAGTATTAAAAGAAACAAAAGAAGAAATACAAGGAATTAGAGAGGTAATTTCATTAAGTCCTAAAAATTGGAGGGATGATGTCAACTGCCACTACCCTAAAGGGTAGTAGCTTGTAAAAGCTAGTTGAATAGCCTGAGTTTACACTACGTTATGTAAGAATATATAGGTACTTTAGGATACTTCTCTAGTCCTAAACTCTACGGTATATCATTAAACATCACTGATGGCAGGTGAAGTGTGGTATATTTAAAACCTTTCATAACATTGGCGAAGAGAGCTTACCACCGTAAGGTGAGGTTAAATTATCTGAAAGGATTATACTATGGTATATGTAATTAATTTTGAAGGAAAACCATTAATGCCTACTACTAATGCAAAGGCTAGAAAATTATTAAAACAAAAGAAAGCTACTGTTAAAAGAGTTAATCCATTTATTATACAATTATTATATAAGACAGATACTGAATATATTCAAACTATAACATTGGGGATAGATAGTGGATATTTAAATATAGGATTTTCAGCTATAACAGATAGTAAAGAATTAATAGTTGGAGAAGTAAAATTGCTTCAAGGTATGAAAGATAGATTATTAGAAAAAAGTCAGTATAGAAGAATTAGGAGGCAAAGGTTAAGATATAGAAAACCTAGATGGAACAATCGAAAAATAAAACAAGGATGGTTAGCACCAAGTTTACAACATAAATTGAATACCCATCTTAAATTTATAGATTATCTTAATTCTATATTGCCTATCAGAAATATAGTAATAGAGGTTGCCAACTTTGATATACAAAAAATTAAAAATCCTGACATATCTGGAGTAGAATATCAACAGGGAGAACAAATGGGCTTTTGGAATGTAAGGGAATATGTGCTTCACAGAGATGGACATAAATGTCAAAATCCTAATTGTAAGAATAAGAGTAAAGAACAGATATTAGAAATTCATCATATTAAGTACAAGAGTGAGGGTGGTTCTGATGCTCCTAGTAATTTAATAACTTTGTGTAATAAATGTCATACATCTCCTAATCATAAAAAGGGTAAATTTTTGTATGATTGGTGTGAAAATGGTAAAAAGGTCAGAGGTTTTAGAGATGCTACATTTATGTCAATGATAAGATGGTACTTATTGGAACAGTTGAAAGAAAAATATACTAACATTAAAGCAACTTATGGTTATTTGACTAAAAATCATAGAATTGAACATGGTATAGAAAAAAGTCATTTTAATGATGCTTTTGCTATAGCTAAAGGTGTTAATCAAGTTAGAAATTTAGAAATATTTAAAGTTGAACAGTCAAGATTAAATAATAGAAGTCTTGAAAAATTCTATGATGCTAAATATATAGATAATAGAACTGGTGAGAAGGTTTCCGCAAGTGAACTTAATTGTGGAAGAAGGACTAGAAACAAGAATTTAAATTCTGAAAATCTTAGAGTGTTCAGAGGTCAGAAAATATCTAAAGGTCAAAGAAGAATAAGGAAGCAAAAATCATTGTATCAGCCAAATGACTTGATTAAATATGATGGAAATGTTTATACAGTTAAAGGTAGTCAGAATGAGGGTAAATACATAGCTTTAAAAGAAATCAAAAAAGTACCAAATGTAAAACTAATTAAGCCATATATCTTTAAGAAGGGGTTAAATTGGAGTCATGGATTATATTAGTAGAAATCATTCTAAGTATTTGTTATTAGTACATCTGATATTTGTATGTAAATACAGAAAAAATTTGCTAATTAAATTTGGCGATGAAATTAAACATATTCTTAGTGATGTAGCAAAAGAAAAAGATTTAATCATGGTTGAAATGGAAGTTGATAAAAATCATGTGCATCTATTAGTTAAATACAAACCAACAGTTTCTATATTGGAGATAGTAAGATGGTTCAAGCAAATTTCAACTTATAGAATTTGGCGAATTAATAATAATCAATTATACCTTAACAAATATTTTTGGAAGGAAAAGACTTTTTGGTCAGATGGATATTTTGCTTGTAGTATAGGAGCTGTTTCTAAGGAAACTATTGAAAGATATATACATAATCAGGGATAAGGCTTACATCCACTAACCTAAAGGTATAGTGGTTTTACGCCTTATCATATAAAAGAAAAAGAATGAGAGAAGAAGGTATATCCAAATCAAAAATAGATAAAACAAACTTTTTAGATGTTATAGCAGAGGATAAGAAATTAATTGAAGGGTATATATCTATTGTAAAAGATATGGCGATTAAATATGGTATATTAATTAGAAATACTTAATTTGTATATTGATAAATAAATATTTGGAATATGGAGGAATGAAAATGAAAGTAGATTTATCTAAAATTGAATTTTTAATAAGTGAAGCAACAAATGTTAATTTGAGCTTAGAAGAACTTAATGTAGCAAAAGAGATACTTAATACATTAAATAAAAACGCAAAAAGCATCTCATCTCCAATTGATATATTAGTATTTTGTAAAGATGCACTTAGATACAATCCTGTCTCAGAATTTATTTATACTGAGCTCTAACTGTTCTATGTGCTTCTCTTAGAGCATGATATATTTGATGGTATAAAGATTCATACTCATAAGCATATTCTTCCACAGTTTTACAATAAAATTGCCGAAAAGCCCCCTTCTTTAGATGTGGGGATGAAAGGCAAGGTCTTAATATAAATAAAAGTCAGAATAATACTTGCAACCTAACACTACGAATGATAGATTATGTGTAGGAGGTGTTAGTTTTTATGTATAAATCTAACGGAAATATAACATATGATTGTAAATATCATATAATATTTTGTCCTAAGTATCGTAAACCTGTTTTAGTTGGCGAAGTAGAAAAAATGTTAAAAGAGATAATACCATATAAAGCAGATGAACTTGGAGCAGAAATAATAGAAATGGAAATAAACAAAGACCATGTGCATTTATTAATATCATGTGACCCACAATTTGGAATCCATAAAGTAGTAAAAGGTTTAAAAGGTTTTAGTTCAAGAGTATTAAGAGAAAATTTCCAACATTTAAAGTCTAGTATGCCTAGTATGTGGACTAATAGTTATTTCGTAGGAACTGTTGG